>JAQUNW010000002.1 GCA_028717385.1 Dehalococcoidales bacterium
GCTGTTGCTTTATTACCGCAAAGCAAAACACGCTCTTAAAATACCATTACCTAGCGGGCATAAATCGGTTTGAACTCGCTAAAACTATCCAGATGGCCGATGTAGCCATTCAAGCTGGTATAAGCTAACATGCCAGCTGCAACTACCAGCAGAATGATGGCTAGCCACTGTATCATGCGGCTGATACCGGGATTGGATTTTGCAAAGAAAGCGGCCGGAAGAGAAAGAACACCGGGGAAACCAGCTACCAGCATTACAATGCCAGTGGGAACCGGATTAGAACCCAGCCCAAGATTGATCACTTGATACCCTACTACCATCGCCACAAGGCCTGCACCAAAACCATACACCCCAAGAGGAGCAAAGCTATAGGACTTGGATATAGACCACGCAGTACCCAAGAGCAAAACGCCGATGAGAATGGAAGGCTCACCCATAGCAATGTTCCATGAACCAGGCATTGGAGCGGTAAACGCCATATGCATGCCGGTTGCGACCGCTACAGCACCTGTGATGGTAAAGGCAGGCACAAAATTCCTGGCACTTTCAGAGAAGATCCCCTTGAAGATGAAGACCGCTAGCAGGAAGAGAGCAATTGCTATATTGGCATTCATAAGGGTTACATAAACGATGTACACTTTTTTCCCTCCTTTTATGTTTTTCGCTTGAGCAATACTCAGATTTTCAAGCTTGGTGAAGAAGTATACCATCGTATAAGATGTTAATCAAGACCATTTGCGAGTATATAATAGAAAAATATTACTTTCTGGTAACATTAATTTAAATGCCCCGGCTTGCTCCAGGTTAGCGCTTACACCTGTGCATAATTAGCAGTTCCCGTTATATAAACAATTCAAACACCAGCGGGGCTGCCTACTACTGGTGATGGATTCTCCCGAAAAGGATGCTCACTATAAGCTGGGTTAGGCAGGAACGTCTGACTCGATGAGGATTACTACAAGCAGGTTATTTACATTAATCTATGCTTCGAACCACAGGAACACATAATAAGTACAAACAAGCCAGTAAAGTCATGCCTCCCGCAACTGTAAACATGACTGGTGCATGTACGTCTACCAGCATTCCAGAAAGAGCAAAGGAAACTGGCATCAGCCCTACCGAAGCAAATGTTAAAAGGCTCATGACTCTGCCAACCATATGTGGAAGGGCTTCTTTTTGAAACCATGAGATGAGCACAATATTAAAGATTCCAACCCCCACACCCATGATAACCGAAAGGATGGCGGCGCCAATAATGCTGCCAATAATGCCATATAGACCTAATCCAATTCCTAACAAAGCTCCAATGATAGCCAGAACGTAACCACGCCGGCGGATTTTAATAGTCCCTGAGATAATTGTGCCTATCAGCGCTCCTCCTCCAAATGCAGAAAGGATAGTACCAAACGCTGTTGCACCACCAGCAAACCGGTTGTCAGCCAGCCATGCCAACTGCAGACATCAAAATCCCCGCAGGAGCAGACCCAATAAGATATGTTAATTCATGAGTACCCCTGAGAATAGCATTGCCGCTCCCAAGGGAATCCCTCTCAACAGCTCTTGGAATAATCGAGTTTAAAGCAGGATGGAAAAAAGAGTCAACTATACCAAAAATAATTGAAAAAACATAAAGATGCCAGAGTTGGGCAGAGTCAAAATAAACGATAAGTGCCACTGTTCCAACCACAACCGATCGCAGGAGGTTGGAGATCATCATAATCCTGCGCGGAGAAAGTTAATCGCTCAGAGCGCCGCCAAAAAGCATGAAAATTGCACGTGGGATTGCCCCAACCATAAGTACCGCCCCCAACGCCATTCCGGATCCGGTAATCTGAAGAGTGAGCCAGCTTAAGGCAACCACCTGGAATTGACCACCGAGCAGGGATATTCCTTCGCCCATCCATAAAAGACGAAAATCGCGTTTAAGGAGAGGGTTAAGTATGGGAATACGCCTGCACTAAAAGCATTATACTTTGGCATAGAACGCAAAAACAACCATTTAAAAAAATAAGGGAGCCTTGTACGACTCCCTTATATACCTGCATCCCGGACAACATGCCCGGATAGAGATTACCCTCAGCTATAGCTGCTGGTGCCACAACCGGAACCACCCATAAAGTTAAAGGCAGTATAAAACCGTTCGGTATCGGTGAAACCACAGATGGGGCATTCTACGTCTTCAGTACTTTCCATAGGCCTGAACACTTCAAATTCTGTTCCGCATTTTTGGCAGCCGTATGAATATGTTGGCATTTTACTTCTCCAGCGTTAATAGTATCATTTTTATGATACATCGTTTACGACTATTAAGCAAACCAGTAATCAACCTTATTCTGCACCGCTGCACACGGCAGCTAGTCTTTGCATCAGCCCCCACCTTCTACTATATAAAACTCCCGCAAGATCTCTCCCGCCTCAACATAATAAGAGCCGAGCAGCAACTTGATATCATCAGTGCAAACGGTTTTCGTTTCACCGCTCTGGATAAAAAATTCCACGTGTAAAACCAGTTCATAATCATCTTTGTCCTGGCTAGTGACAGTAACAGGAATATTGCACTCCATATCCCTGGTTGAGATGTTTTGTACCTCCATGCAGACACTGAAGGCATTTACAGCTGGTATTTCATCCGCTGGTAATATCAGCTGCCTGACAGCTATGCCCTGCTGTATCACAGTTGTAGTCACATAAACAGTAGATGGTGGAGGGGGAGGCGCCGTGGTTACCATGGGGACAGTAGTTGTTATATATTTGGTAATTGTAACCGAAGACGCGTCCGGCTGGCTGGTAACAGTCTTAATAATAGTGTCTGTGATGGTAACCGGACTAAGCTGCGTTTTCACCTGGGTAGTCGTCAGGTGTACTGTTGTCTCTCCTGCAAGACCGCAACCCGACACGGGCAGAGCTACCCCCAGTATGGCTGCCAACAATATCATCTGGAATATTTTTATTTTCACACGTACTCTCCACGCAATAGTTTAAAATTTTAATCCTTATTTTAGCACAGGAGAATATAAAATAATCACGTGTCGGGTGGTACGGACAAAAAACGGAGGCTCCCACTTTAGGAGCCTCCGTTTAATTGCTCACTCCTCAACCAGAATTCTATCGTAATGAAACACTACATGGAGTTTATTTTTACTCCCTCTATCCACCACAAATCCGGTTGAGTTCCACATGCCCCACGATAAGGGTGGGGCATTAACTGTCTACCTGGAATACTCCAAAAATCGAGTGAAGCCTCATCGTGCACCTCCTGATTATTATTAGAGGTATTGGCTCAGCCTCTGATACCACACTACTGTTTTATTAGTTTTTTGTCAAGATAACTATATTGGCTTAATTGCAAGTTTCTTATTGTAATTTTGATTTTACATTGAATAAAGCTCTTCATTTATCTGCCAATTACTGCCATGTTCTTTTAATTTGCGCCTACGCCCCGTCAGCCTCAATCAACCTTCTGCAAGTGGCACACCTCGAGCTTAATTCAACAAGGTTTGCCCAAGGATCCAGTTTTCCTCTCTGTGCAGAATAATCACAATCCCCAATTGGAGACTGGTGACGATACCCCCGACTTTCCATTTCTTGCACAAGCTGTTCATGGCGCTCCCGTATCAGGGGAGGATCAACCAGACCCTGCTCCAAAAATCCGCTAATATTTTTGCCCCGTCGCAGGCAACCCATCAGCATATGTAGTTCAACATGCTCGCCAAGTAGATGATTACGGCACATAAATCGGGGATTTACCATCCACATTCGCATAATATCACGGCTCCAGCTATTCCAGAGATACAGTATAATAATCAGTTTTTTTGATGCTGGTAACGATTTAGTCTTCTACAGAATTTCAACCAACTCAATCTCAAATGTCAGGTCTTTTCCAGCAAGCGGAGAATTTGCATCTACGGTGATATCTGTCTCAGAAACTGCCACGACAACCATTGTCCAGGTATATCCGCTCTCATCCTGGCTATAAACAGTATCTCCTACCTTCGGATCAAAGCCTCCTTCCAGCTGTTCTCTGCTTACGTCAAACACCAGGTCTTCCCTGTATTCGCCATATGCATCTTTCGCCACAATATCAACCGTTCTGGACTGCCCGGGTGTGAGCCCTATCACAGCTTGTTCGAACTTCTCCAACAAACGCCCTTCTCCGATAACAAACTCTAATGGCTGGCTACCCACCGATGTTTCATATTCAGTACCATCCGAAAGAAACAGGGTGTAATGCACCCGTACGCTGTCTCCTGCATTGGCCGATTTTTCAGAACCGCAGCCCGAAAGAAGTGCCGGCAACAATAACAAAAGCGCCATCACTGCAAGGGTAATCTGTAAATACCGTTTTTTAAACATTGACTGCTCCGGATTAAAATAGGCGGGCTTTTTCTGCCCGCGCTAGCATGCTTTTTTAATTATACACGATTACCCTGACCCAACGCTTTGTTAAATTGGATTTATCTACTTTTTATCCAGTCATAGACAGCGATAAGAATTATTGCAACAACCAGCGCAGCAACAAAACCTATCCACGAAGGGAAATCATACCAGCCGACCCAATGTCCAAGACTACCAGCTAGAAATGCCCCCAGAGCACCGAGAAGTATGGTCATAATCCAACCCATATTCTCTTTTCCGGGTAGAATAAGCCTTGCCAATACACCGATAACCAAACCCACCAGAAGATACCAAAGTATTTCCATGTTGACCCTCCTTTAATAATAATGATTATAAAGAAAAACATCATTAAATATCAATACTTTTTCCAATAAACGGCTCGGCTCCGATAATTTTTAAGGCTCGCGTAATGGACAGCTCCAGGTGTTTTTAACTAAATTATGCTTAGGCAGCCCCACTTGCTATAATTTCGTTTAAACTATGCAGCAAACCAGGCTTATCCATATCGATGAGGTTGGCCTAGTATCCTTCGAACGAAGCATGCGGGCTAAACGCATAAGCATTTCTATAAAACCTTTCCGAAAACCGAGAGTCGCCGTACCTCCTCACTCTTCTTTCCAAAAAGCAACAGAATTTGCTATCAGTAGAAAAAACTGGCTAATAGAAAATATTGATAAGATCAGACGTTACGAAAAAACATTATCTGTTCAGGCGATCGCCTCGACACCGGTAGACAGGCAACGTGCAACCAAGCTCCTCACCCGGCGGCTTGAAGAACTGGCCTTTAAATACGGCTTCTCCTATAACCGTGTAACTATTCGCAACCAGAAAACTCGCTGGGGCAGCTGTTCTGCTAATAACAACATCAGCCTTAACGTACAGCTTGCGAGGCTCCCTCAGGAGCTGGCTGATTATGTCATTCTGCATGAACTGGTACACACCAGGATAAAAAACCACAGCCATGCATTCTGGCAAGAGCTGGATAGACTGGTCGGTTCAAGCAAGAAATTCAGAGCTAAAATGAAAAACTACCTGCCTTTAATATATCCGGAATCTCTTGATCTTTAGCCACCGGGGTTGTTTGATAATGCCGTAATACCGTTAATGACGAGCAAATCCACTTAGTGTGCTCTTAAAGCCAGATGAGTTGAAGTAATACATGCGAAACAGCCACTGCGGCAATAGTAAAAGGCCAGGCAATTTTTATATAACTTCCCATTTTGATGCGGTAGCCACGTTTTTCCAGCATGCCGCAAGCCAGCACATTGGCGGTTGCGCCCACCGGCGTCAGGTTGCCACCCATACCGGTACCGATCAGCATACCGAAATAGAAGGGAAATGGATTAACTCCCAATGAAGATGCCAGCATAGAGCATACCGGCAGCATGATGACTGTATAGGGGACATTATCTATAAAAGATGAAAGCAGAACCGAAACCCAGATAATCACCCCAAGATATAGAGCCGGGCTGGAAATCCCGGTATTGATGAGCAAATTAGCAAAATCTTCCAGCAGTCCGACTTTATTTACACTGAAAATCAGGATAAAAATTCCTATTAAAAAGAATATAGAATTCCAATCGTATTCCTTGAGCCAGTTTTTGACATTACGCCCGGCAAAAGCCAGACACACCAAACCTAAAATCAAACCAACCAGACCCCGGTGATTCCATACTCCCAGGCTTTCCCACGGAATAAAAGCCAGGGCTGCAACGCTTACTACCAATAGTATTACCGGCTTGAAGGTTATTTCTACTTCCTCCGGCTGCAACGCTACCTTATTGTTCAGCTTCCTGAAAGTCAGGAGTAGCACGAAGATGGCAGCCAGGATCCCGATAACAGATATGGTTCCAAGCCCAACCTTGCCTTGAAACCAGTAGAATTCAAAAAAGCTCATGCCGGTTTGGCTTGCCATGATAAGAGCCGGCGGATCAGCTACCATGGTAACCGTGGTGACAATATTGGAAGCGGCAGCCAGTGCAATCAGATACACAAACAAATTGCCGTTCATGCGGGTGGCAAGTTCTATTGCTAATGGCGCCAAAATAATAACAACACTTGGATTAGCCATGAATGAGGAGAGAATCATAGCGATAACGCATAATACCAGCAGGGCGTATTTTTCTTGGGTTATACGGCTGACAACCCGATTGGCAAGCCACTTGGGGATATTGCTCGCGGTCAGAAAGCTGGCCAGCATCCCGTATCCCCAGTATATTGCCAGAACATCCCAATCTACCCCGGTAAAAAACGCCTCACCTGGCCCCACTACACCGAGCACTACCATAATAACAGCAGCTGCCAGTGAAACATAGGCGATGTTGAAGCGGCGGTACAGAATGAATACAAAGGTAATAACAAAAACTGCCAGTGTCATCCACTTGGCAGTGTCAGGACTTAAAAAACTGGGTACTAGCGCAAGAAAAGTTTCAGTCATTTGGATTCAATATTCCAATGAGTTTATCTTAACCTGAACGAAGCTGTCAAATGGGCAAAGCAGAAATTAAAGATATTCCGGCCAGCAAGCTTAATATGTTGGCAACGATTACATAAGCAGCAGTTCGCAAACGGCGATGTTCGTTTACCAAAATCAGAAAACCGGCCATTTCAATTATAAATATCAGCGCTTCTGCAAAAAACAGAAGGAGGACTAGATAGCCCACATGAAAAGGAGGGGTTCCATTCAAACATATCCAGAGCGTAAGCTGTGTGGCCAGGTTAAGACCGAGGAAAACCAGCCAGCTTCTCTTGCGACGGTAACCGAACAGGAAAAACACAAGCCCTTCGACCAAAAGCGTCAAAACAACCCGGGAGAATATTAAAAATGCTGACCGGTAAAAGGATTTACCCGGCGTAAGCGATTGGCTTTTCAGATCAAGTGTATAGATGTTTTGATATGACTCAACCGGCTTGTCTAGCTCTATTATGAAGGTTTTTCCTCCAGTGGCAACTTCAAAACTATAATCCGTAAACTGCATCTGATAGGAATAAAAAGAGTAGTAGGTTTCATAAGAGTGGGTGGTTTTGGAAGCCTTAGGACCCTCCGGTAGCAGGCTGATTTCCAAATCTTCGGGAGCATGGGCAACAATTATAAATATCGAGGGCGGCTCGGCAGAATTAGCATGGCATTCAGTTGTTTGAATAAAAGGAAAAAATAGCAGAAGCCCGGCTACTGCCAAGAGAAAATATTTCGCCCATTTCTTCATGCTGTTAATACTTTACCACTCAATGTCAAAAAGCTTAAGTTATTTTCCCCAACTTTGTTAAAAACCATTGTACAGACTACGAAATGAAAGCAAAAACACGTGTCATGTCCGAATGAAGCGAAGGGTCTCGCAAGAATTGTGCCCGTATATAAGAAAAAACATCTTGACGTTGGCGCTCTATACGTATAAGATCCTTGGGCAGTAAACGCATGTCATTCCGGGCAAAGTGAAGAGTCTTGCAAGAATTGTTGTCTACCATAATAAAAATTAATCAAAACATAATAGATACACTCAAGGCTACTATTGTAGTCATAAGCCTGGTGCTTCTGGCAGTCACCGGTGTGCAGCTATACATAGTCCTGACTACCGATACTGAGAGTGATATTTCCTATTTTCTAAAGTTGGCAGAAGACCTTCATGGTGATATCGATGCAGAATTTCTTAAGGAGAACGTTACTGAACTTGCTGGAATAATTTCTTCTCCAAATCTGGGAGAGTCCAAACCGATAGCTCTGGCAATATCCCACGGCATTTTCATGACCAACGCATACAGGGAAAGGTTTTACGACCTCATGTCAGTAACCGATGCAACCCTGGTGCTTAAAAATGCTTTGATACAGGAAGGCGGACTATTCTTGAACAGCTATCACAACCTGAGGGAAGCGCTTAACGACAGCCTGAATGAAGACTACGACTCCCGCGATTCAAATATTCACAAAGTGTTGTCAAAACTTGATGAAGCCCTGGCGTTGAGATATCCAAATACTGCCGCTATTGAACGTTGGCTGGGTGAACCAGGAAAACCTGACTAGCGAATACCTGTTACTAGCCGCACCCGCTGCAGCCTCCGCAACTGCCAGATGAGCAGCTGTTGCTCTTTCCGGAGTTAAAGGCAGCATATACCCGTTCCAGTCCAGCTTTCCCACATGACGTGCATTTTACTTCATTGTGGTTTGTACCCATTGGCAACAACAGCTCAAAAACACAGTCACATCTAAGGCATTTATAAGAATATAAAGGCATTTTTCCTCTCTATATAGATCCAAATAATTATTGCTGACAGCAACATCAGCGCTCTAGCCTTTTTTAGCAAGTATTTCTTCCGCCCAGGCCATTGCGGCAATCATCCGCGGGAAACCGGCAGTAGTAAGCGTTTGAATAATTGCGTGTCTAATTTCTTCAGGGGAGATACCTTCAGAAAGAGCCTGTAACACATGAGACTGGACATCCCCTTCGCTTTCAATCCCAATAGCAATACCAAGCTTTACCAACCTGCGGCACTTAGCATCCAGCGGACCATCCTGATGGCAGCTCTGGGCTAGTTTGGAAAAATCCCGGGCAATTTCAGGATACTTCTTCTCAAAATCGGCATAATATTTGGGAGAATATTTCATCGCGCTTCCTCCTTAGCATTAGATAAACTCATTATCATGCAAGAAGATTTTGTTGTCAATTGAAATAATTTATCGATTAGCGGGATATATTAATCGTGCCTGATTAGAGTATAATATTATTATTAACATGGAGGAAGTTCTTTATGGAATTGCACCTGGTACTCGGCTGGGGTTCGCCAATCGGTATCGGCATCTTTCTTCTCTGCCTTGCTGGCATGGTTTACATTTTATCCAAAGTAGGTAAAGACAAGGGCGACAGAGATTAATAAACCAGGAGTGTCCAAGAGTTCTTTCTGGAATATGCAGCGGCAAAACCAGTCTTGCCCTGCCAGGGCTGAAATTATTTTTACAGGGGGATAATAATAAATGACAGGATTAATCATAGGGCCGACGATCGGCTTCATATTGCTCATGGTATTTTTTATGTCAGTCTATACTGTAAAGCAGCAAACCTATGTGGTTATCGAAAGATTGGGCAAATTTACCAAGATTTCGGACCCGGGATTTCATTTCAAATGGCCAATAATCGATCGTATTGCTGGCAGGGTTTCCATTAGGGTGCGGGAACTAAATGTTGCAGTTAAAACTAAAACCGTCGATAACGTTTTCGTCGATTTATTAATTGCAGTTCAGTATTATGTCACTAAAGAGAAAGTATGGGATGCTTTCTATAAACTTACCAACCCACAATCACAGATGGAGTCCTTCGTATTCGATACTGTAAGAGCAAAAGTTCCCCACATGAAGCTGGACGAGGTTTTTGAAAGGAAAGAGGATATTGCACAGGATATTGAAGAGAAACTCGGCAATATCATGCCTGAGTTTGGCTACTTTATTAAAACTGCGCTGGTGAACGATATTGTACCCGATACCAAGGTAGCCAATGCCATGAACGAAATCAATGCCCAGGAGAGGCTGAGAGTAGCTGCCGAACACAAGGGCGAAGCCGAAAAGATTTTAATAGTAAAAGCAGCCGAAGCTGATGCAAAGAGCAAGGAACTTTCCGGCATAGGTATAGCTAACCAGAGAATAGCCATTGTTAAGGGCTTGAGAGAATCCGTAGAGGACTTCCAAAAATCCATTGAGGGTGTAGATGCCAAAGACGTAATGTCGCTAGTACTGCTTACCCAGTACTACGATATGCTCACCGACGTCGGCCGCCATTCCAACAATAATACTATCCTTATTCCGCATTCACCAGGAGCGGTGGGTGAGTTCCAGGAGCAAATACTGACTTCTTTGCTGGCAGCTGATAAGGCAACAAAAGATACCGGCAAGAAAACAGATTAAGGAGGCAACCATGGAGCTTAGCCCGGAAGAAAGGCAGCGGATATACCAGGAAGAAAAAGAGCGGATAGAACAAGAAAAAGCACAAGCGTCCAGCGCCAAAACCAGCACCCAGTTGCCTCAGAATGTGAGCGGGCTTTTATGTTACCTGGCTGGTTGGATTACCGGCATTATATTCTTGGTGCTTGAACCCAAAAACAGATTTATTCGCTTTCACGCCACTCAATCTATAGTAACTTTCGCCCCGCTGATGATATTAAGCGGCTTGCTGTCCCTCATCCCGGTAATTGGTGATGCCTTCAGCGCAATTATCGGCACACTGACTTTTGCCCTTTGGATAATACTCATGATAAAAGCCTACCAGGGTGAAATGTTCAGGCTGCCACTGGCAGGTGATATTGCAGCTTCTGCTATCAATGATATGCCCCAGACAAGCCAAGAAACTAAAACCGTTGCCCTTGCGAGGGAGACAACGGAAGATACCGAACCAATAGCTGTTACTGCCGAAGCCGGGCAACGAGTACACACGGAAAGGGAAGGAAAGGATGACTCCTCCGGGCGTACTGGCCGATTAATTGGATACTCATTCGGGATTATCTGGAACATAGCCCTTCTCATTTTCTTTACATGTTTTCACAGCTACATTGCCTGGTACCGGCATGTGCCCGGAGGAGGCTTTTCACGTGCCCCGTTGCTCACCAGCGAATTTATGGTATGGCTTCCCATCTTCATTGTAGTAACAGTGCTTACCATTGCCGCCTACATTACGATGATAGTATATGACCGCTACTGGTTCCGGGAAGCCACAGAAATGGTGTTGAATATTCTGGGTGTAATAGTAGTTGCCTCTCTTGCCAGCATATTCCCATTCGATTTCAGCATAATTCCTGGAGGAGCAGAAACCGCGGTGGCAATTGCCGTAAAATCCAGCTTGATAATAATCGCTGTGATATTGGGAATTGCCGCCTTCGCGAGGTTCGTAAAGCTGATAGTGTACGCAGTAAGGCAATAATGCCAAATTCATCATTATTCACCAAGCGAAAAAAAAGAGGGATTTTGGGCCAGCTTCTTAGATTAAACAAACCTGAACCTGATCCGGTTTAAATACTTCGGCTGGGAATATAGCTATATTCCCAGCCACTTGATAATCCCGCTATTTAATTCAAAATCCCCCGGTTTTACTATCTTAGCAAGCCTCTAAACCCTCTGACAGCTTAATAGCTTTTTGCGCGGTTGTGATATAAATAAGGTGCCTATGGGTACGTTTCTTTTCTGTGCGCAATGTTTTTTATTATTCGTTCTGTCAACACCGATACCCGAGCTGGAAAAAGAAATAAAGAATCGAAAAAAGTATTATTAGACCACTCATTCGGCAATACCTTGGTAGTATTTCTGGCGTTATAATAAGAGGCTGGGGAAAGGTAGAAGCTACATATGAAAAGCAGGAGCTTAATAACTGTCTTTGTTTTTTCTATTTTACTTACACAGTTTACATGTGGCTGTAATACTCCTAAAGGCGAAGATCCCAGAAACAACCCTGATGTCCTGGCATCACTGGAAGAAGCCGGAAAGTTGATCGAAAAACTTTCAATCGCTGAAATAGATATACTGCCGCGTGGTTTTAAGGGATACGAGCTGTACTCTTGGCCAAAAGAAGAGAAGTGGATGTTTACCCTTATTACCGGGACCAACCGCACCAAAACCGTGAAGGAGCTTACTACTGTTGAGGATTATATTTCTGAAACCGGCTGGGTAAACATCCATTGTTCAAGTGTAGATGATATACAAACAGCTTTGAGTAAATTGCCGGCAGGAGAACTGGTGGTCTGGTGCGGAGAATTACACATTGGAGAAACAGAGGGCGTAGATTTTAAACTGCCGCCTGAACAAATTGTTGGCGACATAAAAACACATTGTGAGGCGCTTGGTCTGGATTTAGTAGTTGGAGTAGGTTAATTACTGACAGCTGAAACGCTAAATTAATCACTGAAATACCGCCATTTTCCCTGATGCTGTTAAATATGCGACTTATTATTATATGTGGTAGTAAAAATTGTGAGGTGAAACGATGAAAAAGCTATTGTTTACCGCCGTGGTACTCGTTCTATCCGCCTCGATGGCCTGGGGATGTACCAGCCAATCTGTAAAAGCCTACTACGACCCGGAAGAAGACATTGATTCTGGCGTCAGCAAGGAGTTTATTGTGCTGATTGCGCTTGAATCTAACCCTTCCACCGGCTACAGATGGGAAGCAGTTTACAACACAGAAATGCTTGAGCTTGTAGAGGAGACATTTGAACCAGGTGAATTTGCTAAAGAAAACATAGTTGGCGCCGGAGGTACTGAACTTTTCCGGTTCAAGGCATTAAACAAAGGCCAAACTGACATCACTTTCAAGTATAAAAGATCCTGGGAAACTGAAGTCCTGGAAACCAAGATATTTACAGTTGAGATAAAGTAATCCGGCTTGAAAACTCCAGGTTAAAGAATTCTCAATTAGCTTGGTAAACCGAATAATCAGAGCGGAAATCGGGCTTCCTTTCATTCCGCTCTGAGAAGTGATGTGCAGGTAAAAAGATTAAGCGTCCAAAACCTTCAACCAGAAAACCGTGGGCGGGAGCAGTGCAGGCAGGATATAATAAAGACCAACGTTTCAAACCAGGAAAACCTGCTATGAGGATCGATAAAAACAACCCGAATAAAAGATATACAGATTTTTGGGATTGGCTATTTGCTGATGTGAACTACTTCTGGATAATAGCCATGGGCTTGGGTTACGCATACTATCTCGTAACCACTTACGAGGTGTAAACTTACCGGCTTCACCCATTTTCCACCGGATATCCTGGCATTGCAGCCACTGGCCTGCAATGGTTGCACAAATACGGTTTCTTATAATCCGGTCGCCATTTACTGTCTATTTATGCAAACAATGGCAAGCTTGAACCGAAAAGTAGTTGCTTTGATTCTACGGTAAAAAAAATTGTTGCAATCCAATTTTGCCAGCTTTAAACCGATGAATTCGACAATTACTGGTGGTAAAATAAATTGTCAGTACGAATAAAGGGGGGGGTTATGACAAATCATGAAGGCGAAACCGGCTGTTGTCCAAGATTTGATCCCGAACCATGGGAAGAAAAAGAAACAATCTGGGAAAATAAACTCTTCTTGAAAGACACTGTACCCCAGTTTATGCACATTCCCTTGCCGGGAACTTTCGGCAAAGCAGTCACCAGAGCATGGGACAAAATTGAAAATGCAGGAGCAAAGCCTGAAGATAAGGATTTCTTGATGCTTTCCGCCGAATCTTCCCCATGGAAGGGCGAATTATACATCAGCATCACCAAAGAAGTTCCCGATGCCGAAAATGTTAAATTATCGGGAACATATCTTACCAAGGTTTTTGATGGACCCTACAACTCCGTACCGAGTTGGGTAAAAGAAATGGTTAAGTATGCAGAGCAAAAGGGCAAAGATATCAAGAACTTCTATTTTTATTATACAACATGCCCAAAATGCGCCAAGGTGTACGGGCATAACTATGTTGTAGCTTTCGCAGAAGTGTAGGGAATTATTAACAGGGAGCTAGCTGGATTCACAGAGCTTTTTTAATCTGGCTCAGGATTCCAGGGAATCAAGCTTGAATCAGAAATCTGCAAACGGTAATTATAGCTGTCCAAATGCCCATAACGTCCCCCGTATTCCAGCTTGCCTGTGAGCTGGACTTTACCATAATGGGCAGGGTAACCGGTAACGTTTTCAGCTTGGAGATAGAGCTGCTCTCTCACATCTTCAGCCAAGCCGCTCTGGATCCAGATTAACACACCACCTGGTTTCAAGTTTCCCGGCGCAAAACCAGATGGCTCCAGCCTTTCTGCAAGAACAGCGATTTCAAAACCATCGAACCAGAAGCCGTCGATGGTTATATATTTATCCGAGTATAATTCCGGATTAGCAGCTAAATCCTCAAAGGTGATTTTGGGAGCATTTGAAGGGTTGGTCGTAGTAAATCCATCATCACCTATACAACCGACTAGCGGTAAGGCAGATAGAATAACCGCTATAAACAACAGAAATTGTTTTTTCATTATGTCATCATGCTCAATTCTTAGCCATTTTAATTGTATTGCTTTTACGATTAAATATCCACACTGAGCTGGTTAAACGCTGTTTGAAAACAAATAATAACGATATTCTTTCAGAAATGATCAAAACAGGTATGAATTTAGCCTTTGGAGTATAATAAAACTCAAAACCTTTTTAAGGAGCGTCATGGACTCAGTGCAAAATATCCTACAAACTATCGGCAATACACCGCTTGTGCGCATCAATAAGCTTAATCCCAATAAAAATGCCTCAATTTATGCAAAGGTTGAAGGCTTTAATCCAACCGGAAGTATAAAAGACAGGATTGCATTGAGCATGGTCGAACAGGCTGAGCTGGAGGGAAAACTAACGCCAGGAAAAACAATTATTGAGCCTACCTCGGGCAATACCGGAGTAGCTCTTGCAATGATCGGCAGCATAAGAGGGTACTCGGTAGAAATCGTTATGAGCGAAGCGGTTTCCAGCGAGAGGATTCAGATGGTTAAGGCATTTGGTGGA
Organism: Dehalococcoidales bacterium; assembly: GCA_028717385.1. Lineage (NCBI taxonomy): Bacteria > Bacillati > Chloroflexota > Dehalococcoidia > Dehalococcoidales > Dehalococcoidales bacterium. The sequence continues at coordinate 14,888 of JAQUNW010000002.1, forward strand.
AAGGTTACCCTGACAGATGGAAAAATGGGAACAGACGGAGCCATCCGAAAAGCTAGAGAGCTGGTAAGCAACTACCCTGATAAATATTTTATGCCGGATCAGTTTTCCAATGAGTTCAACAAGGTTGCTCATTACAGAACAACCGGAGAAGAAATCTGGAAGCAAACCGAAGGGAATATAGACTACTTTGTTTCGTCTGTGGGCACTTCTGGCACTCTTATGGGAGTAGCTAAAGTATTAAAGGAACATAACGCCAACATTACAATAGTATGCGCTCATCCTGTTAAAGGTCACTACATCCAGGGGCTGAAAAACATGGAGGAGGCAATCGTACCGGCAATATATGATCCTTCCATGATCGATATCCAAATTATGGTCGAAACCGAAGCTGCATATGAAATGACCAGGCAAATTGTAAAACAGGAAGGAATTTTTGTAGGCATGAGCAGCGGCGCCGCCATGTATGCCGCCGTTCAGACTGCCATGAAAATAGAATCAGGAACCATCGTAGTAATCTTCCCAGACAGAGGGGAGAAATATTTGAGCACAGAATTGTTCAAGGCATAGGGAGACGAGGTGAATTATGTACATCGCTTCTCTGGAAAATACACCGAAAACCAAAATAGATATGGAGGGGGCTTATAAAGTATTCAAGCAGATTCCCCTTTCTAGCAAACATGGGGCACCAACCTGTTCTTTCCGTGTGTTTACTCTAGAACCCGGCGGCCATACTCCGCTTCACCGCCATGAAAATGAACACATGAACTATATAATCGAAGGTGCAGGCAACCTGGTGATTCAGGGCAAACATTACAACGTCAAGAAAGGCGATTTTGCTCTGGTATTACCAGGAGAGGAACATCAATACCGCAACACCTCAACCGATGAACCAATGGTAATGATCTGTGCTGTTCCCAAGGAATACGAATAAGGATTAATATTTAATTATGCTAATTCGCTATTGATATCAACATACGCTTTACACAACTTATATGCCTGTTCTAGGGAGAGTGCAACATTAGCTTCCATTTACGTTCCTTTTAGGACATAAAAAAGTGGCAGCGGCTGGATTTGGACCAGCCGCTTTAACCAGCGGCTATCAACAACTGCAACCTTCACAGCCCGATTGCCCGGGTTTGCTGATTACAAATCCCTCTCCGTCCATTGATTGGATATAATCAATCGTATTTCCGCCTGTAAAGGGTTTAACATTATCAGAAACCAAAAGGTTAATACTGTTTACCTGAATTGCGGTTTCATTCTCTCTTAACTCATCCAGAGCTAATCCTAAACGAGGCCCACCTCAACCAGCTTCAATCGTTATGCGTAAATATTTCCCAACATTTTCATCTAGTATTTCTTTTATTTTATCTCGGGCAGCATCAGTAATTTGTAACAATATGTTTTCCTTTTCACCAATCAATGGTAATTATTATCGGTACTACAGGTTTTATTCTATCATAAAAGAAGGTTGTTAAAATAATAAAACCTGTAAAGCAAGGCCAAACATGTTTAAGACATATGATTTCCTGGGAAACGTGATCATTAAAACTCTGTCAATGGTTTTAATGTAACTGCGAAAAAAGCTGTAATAAAGCGATGACGCCAGCGGGTAACAGGGCGACCTGTTTCTGTATTAAATTTAGCGTACCTGGTTTATTTTTTCCGCCAGTTCATCAGGGTTGCCGGGAGAAAGCACCATTCGCTGATAATTCCAGCCATTTAGAAAAATCACCAGGTGCTTCTTTCTAATTGTAGCGCACCAGAATTCTGCCCCTAAAGCAGTGTGGTATGTGCCGGCTTTAATAATAAACGGGATATTCGTTCCCGGGGAGCGCACTGCCAGCATGTTCCAGTCTGGCTTTTCAGCCAAGGCACCGGTGATATTGACCAGCGGAACAGAAAACGATCCGTTGAAAGATATATATTTCTCTAAAAGATTAAGCTTAATGTCCAAATGATCTTGGTTAAGATAAATCTTCATTCTTTTTAGAAGCTGCTACCCGAAAGGCTTTACTCCCCGGGCTGCTCACTTTCGGCCTTGTAAGTTTATCACAACAAGGCTCCTCGGGAAAAAAGCATTATTTGCCATTATTGTTCCTCACTGACAACAAGGTGGAAGCATAATGCGCTTTCCTTAATACTATTTTCCTCTCCACCTGGAGATCATTGTCCTGTTTCTCTGACTGCCAACAGTTGAAGTTGTTACAATACCAGAGGAAGCCTTTCAGTTTATCCGAGTAACACTCTATTGTTCCGTAGGATTTGCCTTCTACCTTGCAGGATAGTAAAAACTCATCGATTGCCTGTTTTACGCTTATATTAGACATTGGACCTGATCTCCTTCTCGTTTAGTTGCGTGCGAGTATAGTCTTCTTTCGGAGAAGGTCAATAGAGATGTGAGGCTTGTTATTTATGAAGAACCCCGTCTTTGCGTTTTAGGCTTGTCAGCATGTGTTATATTGTAATAACAATATAAAGACTTAACGAAACAGGAGAAGCATATCGTGTCAAAATTCCTAAACACTTGGAGTGCTTTTGCTCAAATCGAAAGTATAATTAGCAGCTCCACGAAAAAGCTTTGTTTGATTACTCCATATATCAAAATGCCTGAATCATTATTAGAGCGCTTGATATATAAATCTAACAGTGGCGTTGATATAACAATCGTATGCAGGGAGCAAGACTTAAAATCTCAAGAAAGAGACGCCTTAAGCAAGATACGCAATCTAGAACTTCGCTTTCTTGAAAAGCTTCATGCTAAGTGTTTTTACAATGAAGAAAACATGGTTATTACTTCTTTGAATTTATATGAGACTTCTCAAGGAAACCGCGAAATGGGGATACTCCTCACCTCATCGGATGATTCTTCAACGTTCGATGAGGCGGTAAGAGAAGCTGAATTCATCGTCCAATCTGCAAAACAATCGAATAGTATAGAGCATAAGTTTACAAAGCCTAAATATATAAAACAGTCTTTATCAGAAAAACCATCTGCCACAAATCAAACAGTTCAAAAAAGCAAATCGGTGCTTGCCGAAATAGCGGATTTCATGTTCGGAGAGCCAACTAATTCCAGAGGTTATTGCATACGTTGCCACGGTTTAATTGATAAGAATCCTGATAAACCTCTTTGTGGCAGTTGCTTTGAGATCTGGCGCAGGGTTAGTAATCGTAATTTCACCGAAAATTACTGCCACATTTGCGGTAAACCAGCAAAAACCTCATTTGCAAAACCTCAGTGCAAGACTTGTTATAAGAGGCAATAAATGAAAAAAGTGGCAGCGACTGGATTTGAACCAGTGACCAAGGGCTTATGAGTCCCCTGCTCTACCACTGAGCTACGCTGCCACGAAGCACAGCAATTTTATAATGGCGCCCGTTTGTTGTCAACTTTGAAGATGTGAGATCTGGCAATAAAAAGCCCGCTGGTGTATATTATTTAGAATGCCGTAATAAACGGCTGGTGTGAAAGAAGCAATGTAAAACTAACTGCGAGGGCTAATGGCCAACAAACCCGTTACAAAGAAAATTGAGGGGAAGTCAAGGATAGAAACCATTGACTGGAACGGGTTTAGCTGGATTGATATAAACCCCCCTTCCGAAGATTCATCAAGCTATCTTAAAGAGCGCTTCCCTTTTCATGCACTTGACCTGGATGATACCTGCAGCCGCATACAGCGCCCTAAAATTGATGAATACAAGGAATACCTGTTTATGGTATTCCGCTTCCCCCGCTATCGGAAACAGGAACAGGTATTGACTGCCAGCCAGGTTTCGGTATTTATAGGGGAAGATTACCTGATAACCCTCCACCAGGGTGATTTGAAGCCGCTTACCAAGCTCTTCCGTGAATGCCAACTGGAAGAGGAAGCCCGCCAGGAATACATGACACGCGGCTCCGGTTACCTGTTGTACCGCATCCTGGACCGCCTGGTGGACTACTGCCTTCCCATCCTGGACAAGGTCGGCAACAGCATAGAAGATCTTGAAGATGAAATCTTTACTGCCAATAATCCCAATCTGGTGCAGGAAATATCCCGCCTGCGCCGGGATGTTATTGCTTTTCACCGCATAATCTGGCCCATGAAGCCGGTTATCGGAGGCCTTGAAAACAAAGTTCGCCGCTTCGTGAAATCTGACCTTGCAGTGTACTTTGGAGACATGCTGGACCATGTAGAAAAAATATGGGACGGGCTGTGCGAATACAAGGAAATAGTAGAAGGCCTTTCCGACACCTTTAACTCGTTAAGCTCAAACCGCATTAATGAAATCCTGCGCGTGCTGACTATACTAACTGTAATAAGTGCCGTTCTTACGGTAATAGTTGGCTTCTTCGGGATGAATGTGCCACTTCCCGGCGGTTCTGACCCGGGTGGCAGCCCGATAGCCTGGCTTGGAATCATATTTTCCGGCATCCTGTTAACAATACTCATGATACTCTTCTTCCGCTACAAGCGCTGGCTATAAAAAATTATTATTTCCGCGAACTGAAAATGAAATTTACGCATCGTTTCCTTATCATTACTGCAGTCTTTATTACCTGCGTGATCACCGCCAACGTGATTGCGGTAAAGGTAATCTCAATAGGCCCATTGGTTCTGCCAGCAGCGATTATTATTTTCCCCTTTAGCTATATATTTGGTGATGTCATCACCGAAGTATATGGTTATCACCGAGCACGCCAGGTGATATGGCTGGCTTATGCCTGCAACCTACTCTTTGTTGCTTTCGTATGGTTTGCCCAAATAATCCCCGGTGCAGATTTCTGGGAAGGCCAGCAAGCTTACGAAACCATCCTCGGGGTTGTGCCGCGCATGCTGCTTGCCTCGTTTGCCGGCGGCATTGTGGGGGAATTCGCCAACTCCTTTGTTCTGTCACGCATGAAGGTTCTTACTAGCGGGCGCTGGCTCTGGATGCGTACTATTGCCTCTACTATCGTAGGGCAGGGGCTGGATACAGCTTTGTTCATTATCATTGCATACTACGGATCTGCCAACTTTGCGCCTATTATGATTCTCTACCACTGGCTGGCCAAGACTGCGATAGAAGCACTGGCTACGCCGCTTACCTATTTTACTGTTAGCCGCCTTAAACGGAAGGAAAAGATTGATGCTTATGATGAAGAGGTTAATTACAATCCGTTTTCTTTAACACAGGAAAAGTGATGGAAGTAAGAATACTGGGTGCCCATAACACTGAGTCTGGAACTTCGCGGTTGGCTGGTGTGCTGATTGATAGAGTTGTGGCTCTCGATGCAGGCTCGATTACCTCAAGTCTCAGCATAAATGAGCAGATCAAGCTTGAAGCGGTGCTATTGACCCATCAACACTATGACCATATTCGGGATATCCCGGGGCTCGGCATGAACCTGTATCTGAACCGGAAAACGATACCAGTTTGCGCGCTCCCCGAAACTCTTGACATGCTGTCTGCTTACGTTCTAAACGGACAAGTCTATCCACAATTTACCCATCGTCCGGCTGACAATCCAAATCTTGTATTCAAGCCGGTTCGCCCTGGTGAAGGCTTTAATATTGGTACTTACCAGATTCTGCCGGTTACGATGCCGCATTCAGTTCCTTCAGTTGGTTATTTAATAACCGGCATAGAAAAGCTCTCTATGTTTTATACCGGAGATACTGGTTGCGGATTTGCCAGTAGAATTGAATCTCTGGAGCCGGACATTTTGATAGTGGAAGTAACTGCACCAAGTCGCTTCGGTGATTCAGATTGGTCCAATAAACACCTCACACCGGCTTTTTTAGAACAAGAACTTATCCTCTTCAGGACCGCTGCCGACTATATACCGCGAATAATCTGCGTTCACATGTACGAAGCGCTTGAAGAAGAAATCAGAACTGAGTTATCTGAAGTCGCTGCAAGGCTTGAGGCGGATATTACCCCTGCTTACGAGGGCATGATTCTCACTGTACAATAGTGTGATGGCTCAAACCGAAGAACTGCGTTTTATTGTAGATGCTAACGCTGGCAAGCTTGCGGGCTGGCTTCGCATGATGGGGTACAACACCCTGTTTTTTAACTTTGGGCAAGATGGCGAGATGATAAAAATCGCCACAGAAGAAAACCGTATCATTGTCACCCGCGATACCCGCATTATGGAACGCCGAGTGGTAAAAACAGGCGCTGTAAGAGCGGTTCTGCTAACTACCGATAATCCATCAAAACAAATGAGGCAGCTTTTTGCCTCGATTGATATACAGGTAGATTTCAGACCGTTTTCGCTTTGCATCAGCTGCAACCAGCTGCTGATAAAAGTTGCCAAAGAACATGTCAGGGAAAAAGTACCTGCATATGTTTATAAAACACAGGACGTCTTTTATTGCTGCCAGAATTGCGAGCGTATTTTTTGGCGCGGAACTCATTGGCAAGCCATGAAACAACTTCTCAATGAATGGCGCGGTTTAGATGTTAGTAATCGGCAACTTCCAAACTGAAATCCATGTTTTTAGATGAATGCGTTAACGCTCCGATAGAGATAATATCTACACCGGTAGCTGCTACCTCAGCGACGTTTTCCAGTGTTATTCCGCCTGAAGCCTCCAGTTTAACTCTTCCTGAAAGAGCTTTGGCTACTTTCTTCATATCAGCCGAAGGCATATTGTCCAGCAGGATGATATCTGACCCTGAATCAGCAGCCTGCAGAGCCTCATCATAACTGGTAACCTCAACTTCTACTTTGATTTCTTCCGGGGCATTTCTCCTGGCAAGAGCTACGATTTCCCCCAGGTTTTTTCCAGATGTTCTAAGTGCGTTGAGATGATTATCCTTTATCAACACTCCATCGGCCAAGTTCATTCGATGGTTATATCCCCCACCAGCCTTGACTGCGTATTTTTCAAATATCCGGAGAGTTGGTTTTGTTTTTCGGGTATCACAAATAACAGCACTGGTGCCCTTCACCCGTTCTGCAAACCGGGCAGCCAGGGATGCGATGCCGCTCATCCAGCCCAGCACATTCAGCGCAGTTCGCTCTGCACGTAAAATCCCCTGCGCTTTACCCCTGATGCGAATTACAGCTTCTCCGGGATTAACGACATCCCCATCTTGGAAATACAGGGTGATATCAAGCGTCTTATCAACCATTTTAAATGCTTGTGAACAGATATCTAATCCGGCTAATACACCTTTCTCCTGAGCCAGAATGATAGCATCCATGTTCAACTCATCAGGTATAACCAGCAAGGTGGTGACATCATCGTTGACCCGATCTTCTTCCAATGCCCGGTGAAGAAATTGGTTTATTATTGATTCATTTAACTCAGCTTCCACCACTTTACTCCTTCTTGAAAACAATATGTCTTTGCCATTCTTCGCTCTTTTGGGGATACTCTTCAAGATAATGAGCGCCGCGGCTTTCTTTCCTGGTAAAGGCTGCTTCTACCAGCAAGCGTGCTATTAAAACCAGGTTGCTGAGCTCAAATTCCTTTTGCCCTTCCGGATTATTCATTTGTGCCTGCCAGCTTGACAAAATCTGTCTGGCTTCGGCCAGGCCTTTTTCATTTCTTAAAATACCAGCTTTATACCATAGAAGGTTTTGCAGGCATTCAAGCGTAGGTGCGTCAACACCGCCAGCCAGTTCCGAAACCGGCAACCGCAATGCTACTGTTTCTATTACAGGGGGTGTTTTATTAATTGTTTCCCTGTTCACAGTGCAATCTATTATGCGATGACTATACACCAGAACCTCCATTAAAGAATTGGAGGCCAGGCGGTTAGCGCCATGTACTCCGGTGCAAGAGGCTTCTCCGGCAACAAACAGATTCTTTATATTTGTCTCTCCGTAATAGTCAACCTGCACACCCCCGATCATATAATGGGCAGCTGGGGCTACTGGTATCGGCTCTCTGGTAATATCGAGCCCGTTTTCCAGACAAAAACGATATATCTGCGGAAAGCGTGCAGCAATCCGCCGTGGAGACATATGGCGTATATCAAGAAAAACGCTATCCGTACTGGTTTTTGTCATTTCAGCCACGATGGAGCGCGCCACCACATCTCGAGGAGCAAGCTCTGCCTCTCGTGCATATTGCGGCATAAATCTTTCTCCACTGGAGTTTAAAAGCACACCCCCCTCACCCCTGACGGCTTCAGAAATCAGAAAGGGCGAGAGGCCGGGAATACAGAGAGCTGTAGGATGAAACTGGAAAAATTCAATATCTGTTACCTGCGCTCCAGCCCTATAGGCAAGAGCTACACCGTCTCCAGTAGCTACCGCCGGGTTTGTAGTAAGACGATAAAGTTGACCTGCACCACCAGTAGCCAGGATAACAAACCGGGACCGCAGCTGTTTGAATTCCCCGGGACGGTCTCCAAATAATTTTATCCCATCAGCAATTCCATTATTAGTTATTATCTCGCAAACCAGGGAATTCTCTTCCAGATGAATACGTGAATTTAGAACCAGGCGGCTTAAAGCTTCTTCTATACGGGCTCCAGTAGCATCCCCTCCTGCATGCAGAATACGCGCCATGCTGTGCGCTGCTTCCAGCGTAAGTGCTATCTGTCCATCAACGGTATCGAAATCTACCCCCATCTGTACCAGATCGGCAATCCGGGCAGGAGCTTCCTCTGTTAATATTCTCACCGCGTTTTCATCACAAAGGCCAGCTCCTGCTTTCAGGGTATCTTTCGTATGGATTTCAGATGAATCCCCCAGGCCAATGGCAGCAGCAACACCACCCTGGGCAAGGCGTGAGTTGCAATCGCTTAGCTTACCTTTGGTAACCAGCAGGACAGTTCCATACCGCACAGCCAGAAGAGCTGAATATAGCCCGGCTATACCGCTGCCAACGATGATATAATCGTAATTCGTCTTACCCCCTCCCGATTCAAACTAGGATGTTTTTGGTTCTCCATCACGAAACGCAATACTTGCACGAGACATACGAACAGTTGCTCCGGATTCCAATTTTAATAGAACAGTTTCTTCGTTCATGCTGTCTATTACTCCATGGATGCCACCGATTGTAATTACCTTATCACCAACACTCAGGCTGGCAAGCAGCGCCTGGTGTTCCTGTTGGCGCTTGCGCTGGGGGCGGATGATAAGAAAGTAAAACATGCCGAACATAAGCACCATGAACACAACCAGTATCAAAGTCTGATCCATTTGAAACCTCCTTAAGGTTAAAGAATACTTATAAAGAACCTCTGAGAAACCAGGGGCTGGAATGTTCTATTTTAACCGGGGCAAGTTTACCCAACCAATTGTCGGAATGTTCAAAAAATACCAACTTGTCACTTTGACTGCGTCCGTACCATCTACCTTTCTTCCTTCCCTCTACCAACACCTCAACGGTCAGCCCAACCAGGTTACTGTTTACTTCCGCGGCTATCTTCCCCTGAACTTCTTCTACCAGCTGTCGGCGCTGCACCTTTTCTGCCAAGGGAACATCATCAACATACTGCCGGGAAGCAAGCGTCTGGGGTCTTGGTGAATACATTGCTGCATGCACGAAATCAAAGCGGGCTTCCTCCAGAAATTTCAATGTGTTATTAAACTGCTCAGCGCTTTCTCCGGGAAAGCCTACAATAATATCAGTGGTTATAGCAACATCGCTCACCCCTCTGCGGAGCTCGTTCAGCAGCTTGCGATAGTGTTCAAGGGTATAACCCCTTTCCATCTTCTGTAAAATATCATCGTCTCCGGACTGCACAGGCAGATTCAATTGCTTGCATACCTTTTCCAGTTTGGCCATTGCCTGAATAAGACGCATGCTCATATCTTTGGGGTGGTTGGTTAAAAAGCGGATACGCTCCAGATTTTCTATGTTATTTATTCGCTCAAGCAAGTCAGCAAGGTCGGATTTTTCTTCCAGGTCATGCCCATAGGAATCAACATTTTGGCCCAATAACACCAGCTCGCGCGCGCCTCCATCTACCAGGTATCTTGCCTCTTTTTCGATTTCGTCTATCGGGCGGCTTTTTTCCCGCCCGCGCCGATAGGGAACTATACAATAACTGCAAAAATTATTACATCCCTGGATAATAGTTATTCCGCTACTGATAGCAGCCGGCCGTGGCAGAAAATAACTGTTAACATCTATTAGATCAACAAACGTCGGCGTGGATCCCGCCATAAAGAAATAATCTACAAAAGGATACCGTCGGCGCATATCTGCCAAATCGCTGGTAACAAAACAGCCAGTCAGCGTGATTTTTTTACCCGGATGGGTGGTTTTCAGGTGCTTGAGACGCATTAGTTTATTAACCACACGGTTTTCAGCACTTTCGCGGATGACGCAGCTGTTGATAATAATCAGATCAGCATCTTGTTCATGGTCTGTGCTGTTATAACCATGGTTTTCCAGTAGGGCAGCCAGTCTTTCGGATTCAGCCCTATTCATCTGACAACCTATGGTCCAGATATAGTATGAAGGCATATAGTATTTCCAATTCGGGGACAGATTAGCAGGAAAACATCCTGCCGCCTGCTTAAAACAGTATCAACCGGGGAACGGTTTAAGCGAAAACACTGGCGGAGGGAGAGGGATTCGAACCCTCGACACCGGTTTCCCGATGTAAGCGCTTAGCAGGCGCCCGCACTAGACCTCTATGCGATCCCTCCCCGCCAAGGGCCGTTTGGCCCAGTTACCGGTTTAATATATCACATTCAGTATAAAACCTTAAAGTCTAACCCTTCTTCTGTGCCTAAAAATTTATACATAGTGTTTAAATGTGGTTTTGTGTTACCTTTTATACAAGTATGGATTATTGGTAAACATAAAGAAAGTTTATTTTTCCCCCATTTTTTTCCCAGATACAGATGTGCCATTAAGCGCAAATTCGGGCGTTTAAGGGAGCTTTTCTGAGATTTTGGCGAGGGGTGCGTTTGCTCAATCCGCCACAAAAGCCTTGCCCTCGATATCGGGGTATTGTTAACATTACCCCCGGTTTTATAATATCTTTCTTTATAAATACCCTGGATTATTCATATCAGTCTGTATTTCCCGATCGTACGGGTGAGAATCACTTATTTAAAAGGAGTTCTGGTTTAATAATGCCTTTAGCACCACAAATATGGCAGGCGGCTCTCGGAGAATTAGAGCTTCAAATGACCCGCCCTAATTTTAATACCTGGCTTAAAGGCACTACCGGGCTTAGTTTTAATGATGGTGTTTTTACAATTGGCGTCCCCAGTTCTTTTGTTGCTGAATACCTCGAAACAAGCCAATATTCACTTATAGAACGCACTATAATGCGACTCGCCTCCCGTAATGTTAAAATTTGCTTTCAAGTCACCGGTCCCGGTGCAGATAAAAACGGGCTCAACAACGACAGAAAAACCCCTGATACCACCGTCCACCATCGTTTTAATCCTAGATACACATTCGAAAGCTTTGTTACCGGCAATGGCAATCAACTGGCTCACGCGGCGGCAGTAAGCACCGCAAAAGGACCTGGGCAACTCTATAATCCCCTGTTTTTATACGGAGGTGTGGGACTCGGTAAAACCCACCTTCTTCATGCTATCGGTCACGTTGCAACAAAAAATAACTTGCAGGCGCTTTACGTCAGCGGCGAGCAGTTCACTAACGACTTTGTCGGCTCTATTCGCTCAGGGAACGGAGAAGAATTCCGCAACCGTTATCGTAGTGTAGATATCCTCCTGGTAGACGATATCCAATTTATCAGTGGTAAAAACCAAACAGAAGAGTGTTTTTTCCATACCTTCAACGAATTGCATAACGGCTCTCGCCAGATAGTTCTTTCAAGTGATCGAACTCCAAAAGAAATGCCTTTGATTGAAGATCGCCTTCGTTCCAGATTTGAATGGGGGTTAACCGTTGATATACAACCACCAGAATTTGAAACTCGAATGGCAATACTTAAAGCTAAAGTAGAGCGTGATGGTATCAAGGTTATGCCCGAAGTACTTGAGTTTATTGCCAAAGAAATTAATACAAACGTACGCGAATTGGAAGGTTCACTTAACCGCATTACTGCTTATTCCAGGCTTCTCCAAGCAGAAATTACTCCCGAGCTTGCACGTAGAGCTATCACTGATATCGGTTCAGGTTCTAAAAACGGTCATTCACCGGATGCTATCATCCGTGAAGTTGCGGCCTCTTTTTCACTAGAACCTGATGATCTAACTGGTCCGCGTAGAGATAAAACCACCGCACTTGCCCGCCAATTGGCTATGTACTTATTGAAAAGTTATCATAACTACCCGCTTGTGCAGATTGGAGAGCTGTTGGGAGGGCGCAACGCCTCTACAGTTAGCCATGCGTGCGATAAGATATCACGAGATATCAATAACAACCCTCCTCTTAAACGACAAGTTGAAACCATTCGTAACAAGTTTTCTTCTTCATTAAGCTAAATCCTCCATTATCAGCCTTTTAATACATTTCGTATAACTGTACCCGCTTATTTCATGATACCCTTGGAAAATTCAATGTTATTTTGATAACTCTAGTTAAAATTTTCGATAACTCCAATTGGTTTTCGATAAGTCGAATTATTACTACGTTTAAATTATCGTCATTTTAAAATTCTACCAGCTACAAAATAATATGCTATTATTACTAAGGCTAAAAAACATATAAGTCTTCCAAGAATGCATGTATTGATTGGAATAATAATAGCGTGTTCGATAGAGCGAAAATAATAATAAAATCTGGAAAAGGTGGAGCTGGCCTGGCAAGTTTCCGCCATGAGAAATTTGTTCCCTTTGGCGGTCCTGATGGGGGTGATGGGGGTGATGGAGGTGATATTATCCTGTTAGTTGATCGAAATGAGGATACCCTTAAAAAATATTATTTTAAAAAAGAATATAGTGCCGAGAATGGGATGCCTGGTCAGCACCGTAAAAAAACAGGCAAATCAGGAAAGAAGCTGATTTTAAAAATCCCACCTGGGACAATAATAACCGATATTACTGATCCAGAAAATCCGCATATTATAGCTGATATGGATACCGAGGGGGATGTTTTAGTTGCCGCTAAAGGGGGGAAAGGCGGCATTGGCAATGTGCACTTTACTTCTTCTACTAACCAGGCACCAAAGTTGGCGTCGGTTGGAGAAGGATCAGAAGAAAAAGTTTTACAACTGGAGTTAAAACTAATAGCGGATGTGGGTATAATTGGGCTTCCCAACGCCGGGAAATCTTCCTTGCTTGCTGTAAGTTCAGGCGCCAAGCCCAGGATAGCCAGCTATCCGTTTACTACACTTGAACCTGAACTCGGTACGGTAGTTTATGCAAAATCCTCGTTTGTGATGGCAGATATTCCGGGATTGATCGAAGGGGCAGCAGACGGTAAGGGTTTAGGGCATGAATTTCTTCGCCATATTATTCGTACTAAATTGTTAATCCATCTGATAGACGGAAGCTCTCTAGAGCCAATTAATGATTTTAAAATAGTTAACCGGGAACTCAATCGATATGATCCTAATCTTTTACACAAACAGCAAATCGTTGTAGTTAATAAGATAGACAAACCAGAAACCCAGTCCAGAATAGGGGAGATAATAAGGGAATTTGCATCCGAAGGAATTAATCCGTTGTTTATTTCTGCTCTTGCTGGAGAAGGCGTAGAAGGGCTCATTGATAAAGTGGATAGACAACTTACCAAAATTGCGGCAATCCAACCGGTAGAAATCGGCGAGCAAGGGAAAATCTTCAGGCCAAAACCATTAAAACAAGGCCCTTTGATTAAACGTGAGGATGATAGCCTGGTAGTGGTTGATCCTGACCTTGAGCGTTTAGTAGCTGGTAGTGATATTGGTGATACTGAAGTGCGCAGACAATTATGGCGAATGATAGAGAAAAGAGTAGGAGTTAAAAATATAGAAAAAGCCGGCGTTAAACCCGGTGATGTGATTCGTGTTGGAGACTTTGAATGGCGGTGGTAATAATCCGGTGAAACTTGGGATACTTGGAGGGACGTTCGATCCACCCCATAATGGGCATCTGCAGATTGGACGTGAAGCATTACGGGCTCTGGGGCTTGATCGTGTTGTTTTTATGGTTGCCGGGTCTCCTCAATTAAAGCGTAACCCTGTCATTACTCCGGCCGAGCAGAGACTGGCAATGACAGAACTTGCTGTAAATGAAGAAAAATACTTTGAAGTTTCCCCCCTTGAAGTGCGCAGAAAAGGAGCTACATATACAGCTCAAACACTGGCGGAGATAGATCAACTTGGGGGCGGAAAGGATAAGCTGTTTTTTATAATCGGGATGGATAATCTCTCCAATTTGAGATCTTGGTATAAACCCGAAGAAATCATTAGAAAGAGTACTCTTGTAGTAGTTCCCCGTCCGGATTCAGCTGAAGTCGATATCGCACAGCTGGAGAAGGATATCCCAGGAATTACTCGACGATTAAAAATATTGGAAGGCCCGTTGATAAATATCAGCGCCTCGGATATCCGCAGGAAAGCCAGCAAGGGTGAAGATATTACCTGCCTGGTGCCGCATAAAGTGGCAGAGTACATAAAACAAAATCAACTCTATGTTTAACATCCAGTCAAGCCACTGATAAGTCTATATTTAAGAGGCAGCAAAGATGGAATTGGAATCAGATTTAGGTAATGAATCCTCAAATTTTTCGTGTTTTTTATGTGGTGAATGTTGCAGCCGATATCAGGTTAGGGTGAGTTTGTCTGAAGCCAGGTGCATCAGCGAGAAGTTGGGGATAGAATGTGAAGATTTCCTTGAGCGTTATACTGACTCAAGGTGGCCAGGTGAAAAAAGCTTCCTTTTAATTCATCGAAATGGAGCCTGCGTGTTTCTTAAGCGGGTTGTTGGTGAGCACATCGCGATGTGCTCGATCCATAGTTTTAAACCGGATTCGTGTATACAATGGACGGCTGGACCATATCGGAAGGAATGCCGGTATGGTCTTGAGCGCTGTTGGAACCTGAGTATTGGGGAAAATGGGCAACTTATCGGCAGCCAGAATAATATCGACCGGTTTGAAAGCTTTGTTTCATCACTTGATTCGGAAATGCCTGAACCTCAGGAATAATAATATCGGCCAGCGGTTGTTATTCAGGCGATAAGATTTCTCGTATATAAACAGGCGCTTTACTGATATTCCAAAATTATAAAGAGCCTGATGGGACTTAAAACCTTTAATTCAGTATGATATAATGGCCTTGGAGGCGGATAGGCCCTGGTGGGTCTCGCGGACTTCAAATCCGTTGGCGGGGACCTGGTCGCCGCGGGGGGTTCGATTCCCTCCCCCTCCGCCATCATTTGATTAGTAATCTGTTCGGAAAGGAGGCGCTCAAATGCCTGATAAACCAGTAAATCTTATGAGCTTGTCGGAATACTCCGGCTGAGCAGCCAAAATAAGTCCGGGAGACTTAGAAAAAGCACTTAGCGGCCTGGAGTTTAAGTACAACCCCAACGTACTTGTAGGGATTGAAACTAACGACGATGCCGGCGTTTACCGCATTTCAGACGATACAGCATTGGTTCAAACGCTTGATTTTATTACCGCCATAGGAGACGGTGAAGGTTACACCTTTGGCCAAATAGCGGCGGCGAATTCCCTTTCGGACGTTTGGGCAATGGGAGGCAAGCCTATTACCGCTATGAGTATTGTTTGTTTTCCCTCAGATAAACTCGAGACATCAGTACTGCGTTCAATAATTTTGGGCGCATTGGATAAAGTTAATGAGGCCGGAGTGGCTCTGGTTGGTGGCCACAGTGTAAGGGATAATGAGCTTAAATTTGGCCTCTCGGTTACCGGTATTGTTCATCCGGACCGGATTATTACTAATAAAGGGGCTAGGCAGGGCGATAAACTGATATTAACAAAACCGCTCGGTACCGGAATATTAAACACAGCCATGAAAGCCGGCATGCTGGAAGAAAGCCTTAAAAAGAAGACAGTAGGTTATATGACTCGCTTGAACAAAGCCGCAGGAGAAGTTATGGCCGAGATGGGAGCCAGCGCTGCTACTGATATTACCGGTTTTGGCTTGATCGGGCATACCTGGGAAATGGCCAGCGGGAGCAATGTTGCAGTTCAGTTGGAGGTAACAAAGGTACCTGTATTGGAGAAGGTAATTGAATTCTCCCGTATGGGTATTGTGCCGGGTAAACTACACGATAATATTAATTATTATGCATGCCGAGTTGAGGGCGATCTGAAAAACGATGAGGACTGGATGAGTATCCTCAACGATCCTCAAACATCTGGTGGATTGCTTATTTCTGTTTCTGAAGATAAAGCCGGGGATATGCTCCGTTTCATACACGATTCCGGAAGTCCTGAGGCGGCCATTATTGGCCAGGTAACCGAAGGGCACAAAGGGCATATATATCTAAAATGAGCAAGGCTGAATTAAACCCGGATAAAGACAAGCTTAATCAGGAAATGCGCAAGCTGCCCCAGGTAGAGGTGCTTCTTTCCAGCCATGAACTGGAAACTCCTGTAAAACGTTACAGCCGGCCGTTGGTTATGCAGGCGATATCCAGGGTACTCTCTTTTGCCCGTGCTGGTATTGCCAACGGTAAGCCTTCTCCTTCCCAAGAAGAATTGGTTAAGCTTATAATTGCCGATCTTGATGAAAACTGGCCAGGCTTCGGCAGCCCGGTAATTAATGCCACCGGAGTTGTTTTGCACACCAATTTGGGAAGAGCCCCACTACCGAAGGCGGCTTTGAAAGCTGTCAACCATCTCTGCGGGGATTTTTCTGTATTGGAATATGATTTGAAAACTGGCAAGCGCGGGCGGCGCGCCCAGGACCTTGAAAAATTGCTTGCGATTCTTACCGGCACCGAAACTGCCATGGTGGTTAATAATAATGCGGCTGCGGTGCTGCTCATTCTAGTTGCCTTGGCCAACGGTCGTGAGGCCATAGTATCTCGAGGTGAATTGGTACAAATTGGCGGTGGTTTTCGGGTACCCGAGATTATGGAGCAGAGTGGGGTTAAGCTGACAGAAGTAGGTACAACAAACCAGACCTATTTGATCGACTACGAAAAGGCGATCAACGAAAACACCGGCTTGCTGCTGAAGGTTCATCGTTCCAACTTTGCTTTGCGTGGTTTCATCAACGAAGTGAGCGTTGCCGAACTCATGAAACTGGGCAAGAGGCACCACCTGCCAGTAGTGTATGACGTTGGGAGCGGATCATTTTTTGATACACAGGAATATGGAATGGAATATGAACCTACCGTTCCCGATGCGGTTAAAGAGGGAGCGGATATAATCTGCTTTTCCGGCGATAAGCTCTTTGGGGCATCACAAGCTGGGATTATCGTAGGAAAAAAAGAATACATAGATAAAATGCGTTCTCATCAGCTGCTGCGGGCAATACGGATAGATAAAATGGCAACTGCTGTACTTGAAGCCGTTACCCTGCTTTACCTTAATAAGGAAGCAAAACAGGCGGTTCCGGTATGGCACATGATGGGAATCACCGCAGAAGAAATCAGCGAGCGGGCAAAGGCGCTTGCTGCCAAAATAAACTTGTCAGGAATTACGGCAGAAGTAAAACCTGGTTTGAGCATGGTTGGGGGCGGTTCTCTTCCTGACCAGACACTGAGCACCTTTGTGGTGACTATCAAGCCTGAAATCTCATTAGAGGCCTTCTCATCACGCTTGCGGGTGAGTACGCCACCTGTTATTGGGCGTATAGAAGATGAGCGCTTTGTTCTTGACCTGCGCACCGTTTTTCCCGAGCAAGAAGAAGTTCTTCTGCAACAGATAACGGAAAATGCCAGATAGCTTTCATGTTGACTATTGGTACAGCCGGCCATATAGACCACGGTAAATCCAGCCTTGTAAAAGCCCTTACTGAGATTGACCCAGACCGCTTGCCGGAGGAAAAAATCCGTGGTATGACACTGGATCTGGGGTTCGCCTGGCTCAGTCTTCCATCAGGGGAAAAAGTCGGTATAGTCGATGTTCCTGGCCATGAACATTTTGTTCGTAATGTTATACCCGGTATAAGCGGGATTGACGGTGTTATTCTACTTGTGGCTGCCGATGATGGCTGGATGCCCCAGACCGAAGAACACATGCGAATTATTAATTTGCTGGGTATACAAAACTGCATCATCGCACTAAATAAAATAGACATTGTAACAGATGAAGAGTGGCTTGAATTGGTTGAGGCGGACATCACCGAAAGACTGAAAGGCACCTCATTGGAAGGATCCCCGATTATTCGGATTAGTGCACGTGAAGGCACCGGAATAAATGAGCTGAAGGATGCCATTTCCAGTTTGGTTCAGCGGGTAAAAACTGGTCGCGATATCGGAAAGCCCCGCCTTCCGGTTGATCGTGTTTTCATTATTAAGGGGAGTGGGGTGGTTGTCACCGGCACCCTCCATTTTGGAGCTCTTTCAGCAGGGGACGACATAGTAGTTCTTCCTGCAAATACCCCTGCTCATATCAGAAGCATAGAATGCTATAAGGAGACCTCAAAGAAAGTCGAACCAGGGTGCAGAGTGGCTTTAAACCTGAGTGGAGTTAAAAAAGATGACCTGGGCCGTGGAGATGTCATAGTCCCTGCATGGGGAGATAAAAGTACTAGTAAAATCGTAAATACACGAATAAGTCTTTTGCTTAACCCCGAGTTTAGCCTGAAAAATGGGGAAGAGGTGCTTATATACATTGAAACCGGAGAGTACATAAGCCGGGTTGCCCTGATGGGTACCAGGGAACTTATTGGGGGAGACACAGGCTTTGTACAGCTAAAGCTTGACCGGGAAGCACCAGTATACATTGGCCAGCGATTAATCGTCCGCAGACAATCTCCCGCTGATACAATCGGGGGAGGCGTCGTGCTAGATCCGTTTGCCAGCCCGTTTAAAGCGCGGTATACAGACACAACAATATCCTGGCTGCACCGGCGTGAGGACTTGCAGGTCGAAAACCTAATTTTGACTGAACTGGAAAAAAAACACTTCGTTGAACGTAATGGTGTTCTTTCGTACTCCTTTTATTCGCAGGATGATATCAATGCCGTGGTGGATGAACTTGTTAAACAAAAGACCGTTGGAATCAAAGCCGGCTATCTGTTCCAATTGGAAGACTGGCAGGAGAAGAAGAATGAGACGCGGAGAATTATTGATCTTGAGCACCAGAAAAATCCTCTTAAGCGCGGAATAACCGGAACCGCTTTGCAGGTTAAGATTGGCTTACCCCGGGAAATACTCACAACCATGGTTGAAGAGATGCTTACTGATGGTATTATTTACCGTGACGGGGAGTGGCTTGCGATATCAGGATACAAACCTGGATTGTCATCACAACAGCAAGCAGCTGAAGGGCAGATAATGTCCCTTTTTAAAGCGGCTCCTTTTGCACCCCCGACCCTCAAGGAGTTACTCAGGCAGTTTCCAGGCAATGAAGATGTTATATATTTCCTGATGGATAAAGGGGAGTTAGTGCAATTTGCCGACGGAATATTGCTTGAAAAAATTACCTACAATAAAATCAAGAGCGAGGTGACCGCTTTTCTCAAGGCTAATGGGCAACTAGCAATACAAGATATGAACAAGTTGTTTGGCCTTACCAGGAAGTACACGATCCCTGTTCTTGGACAGCTTGATAAGGAAAAGGTAACCAAGAGAGAGGGAGACGTCAGGGTTCTTGGCTGACCTGCAAAAAGGGTTTTTCTTTACAAGTAGAACGAGCTCTCATATAATTTAGAGCAGCCCAGGCTCCATGGGACACTTTTTAACACGCCGGGGTGGCGGAATCGGCAGACGCAGCGGACTTAAAATCCGCCGGAATAAAATCCGTGTGGGTTCGACCCCCACCCCCGGCACGCCAAATGTAAAAAAGAAACTGCTCGTCGAGCAGTTTCTTTTTTAATTTATGAACCAGAATCAGCTTTAGCTTTTGCCAATTTTGAACATTTTGGTGCCGCAATCGGGACAAACGCCTTGAGTAGCCGGCCGTCCATTCTTCATGGTGATGGCGGTAGCTCCCTTCATCTCCTTTTTAGCACGACACTTCATACAATAAGCCTGCATCCGGGTTAACCTCCTTCTTGTTTAGCTTTGAGAGCAAGAATAAACTATTGCATGCCTGTGTGTCAAGAGTGATTTGGTAAATTGGGACACGAAGAGAGTTAATAGTAACTAAAGTACCAGATCCTAAGGTCTGAATACTGGAGCCATTGGCAGCAGTAGAGTACATCCGGGTTCCCGATTTATATAACTGCGAGTATAATTCGAAGGGAATGAATAGACTACTTGCGCTTTAGGATGCTCAAGGCAAAACAGGAATACCCCAACAGTCTGTGATTTAGTTCCAAATGGCCCGATTACCATATTGTAGCCCTCTTTAACTTCCAGAAATATGGTTTCAAGCGCATTTCTGGCTGCATATGGATCGTCGGGTGGGGCGGTTCGCACTTCCACCGAAGGAAGAGACAGGAGCCGGGCATTATTACGTTTAGCGTAATCGAGATACTCTTCCTTGCCATCTCGTGGAGGATTGGTGATTATTCCAATCACCTTTGCCGGATTGAAATGCTTCCAGACGCTTAGTGCCCTTTCTGGTTCGAATCCTAAAAACATTATGAGGAGTGTCTCTTTATCCATCGACATATTACCAAAAAAGTTGGGCACTGTGGTGATTTGTTCCACTCCTCGGGTAAGGCGGGTTGGCGCGTATGTTTGCGTAGTATGTAGTAGACGAGGAATTCCCATATTTTGATCGGCAACCAAAAAATGTAATAATTCCAGCAAGTAAATCTTGGTAAAACTGGAAATATCGATGGTTATGCAGGGTTCATCCGGATCCTTTGGCTTGCAACGGCTCCAAACACTCCTGAGCTGGTTGATTGCTTCGGTTGGTGCATCCCGCTGGCAGCGAACAACGAAAACGCCTTCGCTGGTTCGCTTCCCCAATTCTGCCTGTAGTTTGAATAGGTTGGTTTCGACGTGTTGTTTGTAAAAAGGATCTTCTACAACAAAAATAACACTAAAACGGGTACGAAACCCCATTCCCATTTTAGAAACAGACTGGATACAGCGGTCTTCAAATCCAGCGCAGCAGATAAATAAATCATCTGGGCCGTACTCGTTGATCCGGTTAAGTTGCTCAATTTCTATTGGCTGGTCGTGTATCTTCATCTTCCTTGTATGAAAACCGGTGCTGTCTGTTGCCATCAATATAATCAGCAACGACAAGAATGTCAACACTAGCCGGCTTCCAAACGATTGCTTGGCTACACATGGCCTGAAACATACTTGGTTAATAAAGAAACCCATCAGGTTGACCCAGACCGAATACCCGGTTATGATATGGTCATGTCCCGCATTATCCTGGCAGTGGCAATGCTGGCACTCCAAATACCAATACAATTAAACGTCCCGGTGGCAACTTCCCCCTACTACCACCAGCCGGCTTTAAAATGGAACAGGATTAATACTCCTTCCGAAGATTCGATAGTTGCCCCTGGAAGTGACGTTTTACAGCTCATGGCTGCCCAAGATTCAACACTTTATAGTGTTGTTAGGGACGGAGACTGCCGCCTCTATCATTCTGAGGATGGCGGGCGCCGTTGGGAGAAGCTCGCATCGCTTGAACAAGGTTTCGTAGAACTTGTGGAATACCGCCATGAAGCAGGTGTTTTATATTATGCCACCCCTTCCATGGTTTTTAGATCAGAAGATGGCGGTCGTTCATTTTCCATCCTCCCATGGTTACCCGGGGTAGATGGGGAAACAAGTTTTATTACCGCTATCGCGGTTGCATCGGTTGAAGGAGAAGAAATAATTGCGGCAACGGTGGCGTCTTCCGGAGAAGGTGGAACCCGCGGTATTTTTCTGCTGAAATCCAACGAATTTCTTTCCCGCTGGTGTGATAGCGGTCTCACATCTTTTAATGCCTATTCAGTCAGGTTTATTCCTGGCTATAGTGATGAAATTGCTCTGGCTGCGGTTGGTATTCAGGAAGGCGATTTTGTTTTCAAAACGATGATAGGCAATGCAGGCTGGAGTAATACGTGGAACGATGGGATTATCACGAGCAATTTGAAAACTGGCCTAACACTGGAGGAAGCCGTTTTAGTGTTCCCGGCTGGATTTAATCCCTTTCACCCGGTGGTACTGGTCGGTTTGAATACAGAGGGAGGAGGGGTGTACCGGGTAGAATTGGCCAGTGGTTTGACAGCTACTGGTGTTTATAAGTTAACGGCAGATGGCACCAGCGCGGTAACTTCACTGAACGTAGCTGACAATGGAACTATCCTGGCAGGAACAGCTACAGGTGACCTGTATCTTTCCCATGATCATGGGATAACCTGGAAACAGCCGTTCAAACCACCGACAGGGGAAAGAATCACCTCTGTTGTGGCGCTTCCGCAAGGTTTTTATGTGACCGCCACGGGTTCTGAGAGCGCAGTTTCTTTTTCTGAAGATGGTTACCATTGGGAGCAATTATCATGGGTTGATACACGCATAGATTCCCTGCTGGATTTTGCAGTTGCGCCTCAGCGCTGTCAGGATAAAGCCATTTATTTATTAACCTGGGGAGGAAGTTCCAGCCTCTGGTATTCTGCAGATGGAGGAAACAGCTGGCTCCGCTATTTGAACAGCAGCGTGACTGAAGGTATTTTTGAAAAAGTGTGCATTTCGCCGGAATATGGACGATCGCAGGAAGTTATATATATGGCTGGTGAAGGCAGTGATGGCTCCAGGGTATGGAGATCAGCAGATGGCGGGAAAAGTTATGTCACGAGGAATTGCCCGCTTCAGATTGACTGCCTGGAAATCATTGGTGATGACGAACTGTTGGCCGGGGCTTTCGATGGAAGGTGCGGAGTTATTCTGCGTTCTCAAAACGCTGGCCGTTCATATACGTATTCTATAGCTGGAGAAGCACCCATATATTCTTTGGCAGTTGCTCCCGGTTCGGCTGGTTGGAATATATTAACTGGAGATTTTGCCGGGGGCGTATATTATTCCGAGAACGCAGGCGTAAATTTTTGCCGGTTGTCCGGTACAGACAAACTCAGTGGTGCGATCAGCGTGTCGTTTGATAACGCTTTTAGCGAAAACAATCGTATCTTTGCGGCTTCGGACTTTCCCGGTGAAGGTATATACTCCGCCAAAGTTTCTTCGGAAATAGATTGGAAGAGACTGGAGCTCGAAGACGAGCAGGTGCAGAGCAGGATGGGCTGTCTGGTTGTTGCTGAAAATGGCCTGGTATATGCTGCTGATCTGCAGCCATTGAAGTTGGAGGCAGATCGGGGCAAGGTGATGCGAATCCTTAGAACTACGCAAGGTCCGGCAGCTGTTGAAATAATTACAAAGGGGCTTGATGAGGGGTGTTCTCTCGGGAAAATGATATCAGCAGGAAACACATTATGGGCAATAGATATCAACAATAACAGGCTTCTCCATTATACGGATACGCTTGCCAGCCCTCCGGAATTAGTATTCCCGCTGGATGGGGCAAAAGATGTTGGCATTGCTGGTAATGGTTATGTAAGCAACATCCGGCTTGAATGGGAGGTCTTGCCCGGGGCGGCGGAATACCACTGGCAGGTTTCTGACAACTCTTCTTTTAGTAAAATCCAGGAAGATTTAGAAGGATTTTCCGACCATACTGAGCTTTTGTTGCCCAAGCTGGATGCGGAAACCAGCTATTATTGGCGTATAAGGGCGGTAAAGCCAGTTTCCAGTGTATGGTCAGAGACAGGACGGTTTAAAACCGCACTCCCGACCAGTGTGGTTACTCCCAGGTTGGAAAAACCCTTGCCTGGAGAAAGAGACGTGGTTACCAGGCCGTTATTCCAGTGGGAGAAAATCGAAGGCGCAGACTATTACGAACTGGTAGTAGGTACTAACCCAGATTTCAAGGAACCGGTTTTAACCTGTATCGGGCTGGAAGCCTTAAGAGCTAATGCCTGCCAGGCGACCGATGAGCTTGAATATGCAACTGTGTATTTTTGGAAAGTCAGGGCGGTAGATGCTGGCGGAGCAAGTGACTGGAGCGGAGTTGGCAGTTTTAGAACAGCAGATCCACCAGGCCAGCCAGGAGTACCTGCCACGGAATCTCCCGTGACTACTATTACCTTGCCGATAACCACTGTTATCAATATTGGGGATATCACCGTAGTTGTTCCGCCTCTGGAGATTCCTGGGCAGACTATAGTCGTGACGCAATCTCCTGGTCCCAGCTACCCTCAGATAACTACGCGGATGCCACAATATGTCTATGTGATAATTGTATTGTTGGGAATGGCTTTGTTCGTATTGCTAATACTGCTTACTGTAATTACAGTTAGAAGCCGGCAGGGCTAATGATGTGGTAAAAGCTGCGAAATACTACTAGTGTGTTTTTTAGGAGGGTTGTTCCAAAAGTATTACCTGGGTAGTTTGAGGGAGGTTATTTTTAGTGATATTAAACTTGGGCTGTGCCATAAGACCTTGGGCGCCTATTTCATTAAGAAATTTATCTACCGGATCAATCTCAAGCGAGATTCCACTGGTTTTATAATGCATGGGTATCACGATTTTAGGTTCAATATTGCGTACAAGCTTGGCTGCAAGAGAAGCGTTAATCGTGATATTGCCGCCTACGGGAAGTAAAAGTACATCGACATTGCCAATGGTTTCTATTTCTTCGTCGTCTAAAAGATGCCCCAGTCTCCCCAGGTGGCACACAGATAGTTCCTCAATCTCAAGCGCGTAGATGGTATTCTTACCGCGAACTGAGCCTTTGTTGTCATCTTGATAACAAGGTATACCGATGATGAGGGCATTGCTTACTTCGTACTCTCCCGGGCCCCGGATTATATAGGGATTTCCGCCAATTTTCTCTATAGCAACATCTGCTGTGGGGCTTTGATAGCTAAGACAGACAATATTGGCAGCGCTGCGATTTGAGTTATCACCGGTTTCTGAAAGAAAAGGATCGGTAATAAGGGTAACCTGCTTACCTTTGATGCGGAAGGATGATAGACCAAGCCAGCTAATTTCCATAATTTCAAGTTAATATTAACATACGTAAGCCAAACCGGGCAAACAGGAAATAAAATTTCGAGGTTTGCCGGGGTCCATTTTATTGATCTCCGTGGTATATTATTGGTATGCGTATCGCAATTCTGGCTGATATACATGCTAACTTGGCCGCTTTTACCGCCGTTCTTCGAGATTGTGAACAGCGAGGCGGTGTTGACGAATATTGGTTATTAGGAGACCTGGTTAATTACGGGCCTGATCCAGAAAAATGTGTGGAGATTGTGCGCCGCCTGAAACACTGCGCTATTGCGGGTAATCATGATCTGGCTGCTATCGGGAAATTATCAACTCGGTTTTTCAACCCGGATGCTGTCGCTGCCATGGAATGGACGATGCAGCAGTTAAGTCCGCGCAATATCGATTTTTTGGCAGGCTTAGAGCAAATATCTTGGCGTGGAGACTTTATGCTGGTGCATGGAAGCCCCAGAGACCCGGTGGGAGAATACTTGATTTCCAGAGGCCAGGCTGAAGAAAACTTCCGTGTCTTTAAAAACAAGTATTGTTTCGTCGCCCATTCACATGAACCGCTGATGTTTCGTTTGGATGAAGAAGGGCATGCCTCGTTTGTAAATTTTACCGAGAGCATTGGGCAGGTACTTGGGGATTGGCGGTTGATAATCAATCCCGGAAGTGTAGGACAGCCGCGTGACGGAGATCCAAGAGCAAGCTATGTTATGCTCGATAGTGAAACTTCAATGATCAAGCTATACCGGGTGGCTTATGACATTGGGGCAACACAATTAAAAATGGTGAGAGCTAATCTGCCCATGAGACTGGTAGCGAGGCTTGAGAAAGGGCTTTAATTGGAAGAAACTGAGGATAAAATAAATCAACCGTCACTTGGCAGAGAAACCAGAACGTTGCTCAAAAACGCAGGCCTTAAGGCAAAAAAGAGTCTGGGGCAGCACTTCCTGGTAGATAAGCGAGTGCTGGGCAAGATTATGGTAGCAGGGGGTGTTTCCGAAGATGATGTCGTAATAGAAGTCGGTCCGGGACTTGGCGTTTTAACTCAAGAGCTTGCCTGCCATGCCAGACAGGTGATCTGTATAGAAATCGATGCTAATTTGGCGAGTAATCTTGGTGCCAGGTTATCAGAATTTAACAATGTCACTATCATTAACAGGGATGTGCTGGATACTTCCCCGTCTGATGTTCTCCCTCCAGGGCAAGCCCATTACAAAGTCATAGCCAATCTCCCTTACTACATCACTTCTCCAGTACTGCGTCATTTTTTAGAAGCCAACATACCTCCTGATCTGATGGTTGTGATGGTTCAAAAAGAAGTCGCGAGATCCATTGCAGCCAAACCAGGAAAAATGAGCTTGCTGAGCGTTGGCGTTCAGCTATATGGAAGGGCAGAGATTATTGCTACAGTTCCGGCGCGGAGTTTTCATCCGGTACCCAAAGTAGAATCGGCAATCGTTCGGGTTGCCAGCTACCCCAAAGCTGTCGTGCCACAACAATATAGAAATAGCTTTTTCGATATTGTTCGCGCTGGCTTTGGATCACCGCGAAAGCAGTTGATAAATACTCTTTCTCACGGTCTTGGGATGGATAAAGCGAGCGTGCTGGGAATAATGCTTGAGGCGGGCATCGATCCGATAAGAAGGGCAGAGAGTCTTTCAATAGATGATTGGCACCGCCTATGGTGTTTTTTTCGAGCAGGAAAAGGAGAAGGCTAGTGTTTACGTTAAAAGCACCGGCAAAAATCAACCTGACTCTGGAAGTGCTCGAGAAACGCAAAGATGGATACCACGAGATCACAAGTATTATCCAGACTATTTCTTTGGCAGATATCCTGGAGTTCCAACCGGCAGAAAAATTTGTTTTCCATTGTGATAATTCAGAATGGAAAGCTGAAAAAAGCCTTGTATCCAGGGCGGCAATTTTATTCGCTTCGAATACTGACGCTCGCTGTGGAGCCCGTATCAACATTCAAAAAAAAATTCCCCTGTCTGCCGGGCTAGGAGGCGAAAGCAGTGCGGCGGCTATTACTCTGGTAGGGCTAAACCATTTATTACATACTGAACTGCTGCCTGGCGACCTGTACCACTTGGCTGAGCAGCTGGGTAGCGATGTTCCTTTCTTCTTGACAGGGGGCACCGCGTTGGTTTCGGGACGGGGTGAAAAAGTAAGCCCACTGCCTTCCTTGCCTCATCACTGGGTTATTTTGCTTGTTCCACCGGAAATGGAGACGCCAGGTAAAACCGAGAAGATGTATTCATTACTGAAACCGATATATTTTACCTCCGGCTTGATAACAGACAGTTTCATCTCCTCTCTAACGTTGGGAAAAATGAAAACACTGCCCGAGCTTTACAATGTATTTGACGAGGTAGCAGGGGAGATGTTTGAAAGGATTGAATGGCACAAAGAGCAATTTTATCTGGCAGGAGCAAAATCCGTAAACATGGCAGGTTCAGGGCCGGTCCTCTTTTCTCTGGAAGAAGATGAAAGCCGGGCAGAGCAAATCACACAGCGTTTGAGCGAACGCGGCTTAAAGGCTATATTGACGCATACGCTTGATTCCAACGGGCACGATTTTATCTAGATTCAAGTTTGTTTATCGGTACATTCGTTGTTTTTCAGCAAATTTTTAGCAAGGAGGATCTCTTCTTCGCGGGTAGATATAATTCCATTCAGGCGACCTTCCTTAATATTCAGCAATGCTCGCCCTATAGCTGCATCGGGAGAGTAACCTAGTTTAATTAAATCTTCTCCACTGAGGATTGGCTTGATGTAGCGAAGCTTGGTTAGATACAGCTTAAGGCGCTCTTTAACAATCGGGTTCGATGATGTAATAGCGCCAGCTTCAATAGCCAGGGGATGCAGATTGGTGAGCAAGTGGCAGATTTCAGATTGTTTCAACTCTGTTTTATTCAAACCTTCCTGTATTTTCATCAACTTGCATGTATCGAAAACAATTTTTGCCATGTCATTGGGAAGGTTGAGTCGGTTGATCGCGGTTTGTGTATCTGATGAATTTAATCGACAGAATAGTAATGATAAGTAAAGGCTTGCAGGGACGGTTTGCCCGGGGTGGTTTCCCTTTGCGGTTTTAAACCATTGTATTGTTATTTCATCTACAAGCAAACCCGTGAATATTTCTGCCAATACTGATAGACGAAAAGCCCTGATAAGAATTTCTTCTGGATTTTGCTCATTAAAAATACATTCAAACTCATACCTCAGGCGGTCTGGGGAAAGGGAACGGATGAATTTTTTATACTCTTCTATTAGTACCAAGGTACCCGGCTCAATTTTAAAACCAAACCTTTGCTCGTAGCGGATCGCTCGAAATATACGGGTGGGGTCATCTCTAAAGCTCACGGGGTGAAGTATGCGAATAACGCCTGCCTTTAGATCGGTGAGGCCTCCCAGCGGATCAATCAGCTGGCCGTATTCTTCTCCTGATATGACTACAGCCATTGCGTTGATTGTAAAATCCCGCCGCTTGAGATCATCTTTGAGTGTTCCGGCTTGCACCAGCGGGAGCGCTCCCGGGTGTGTATAAAGTTCTTTACGGGCAGCAGCGATGTCTACAGTGAAGCCTTTTATACTGAGTTTTGCAGTCCTGAAACGCTCATGCAGGGTTATTTTACTTGGGAAATGATCAGCAATTTCCAGTGTCAGTGAGTGTGAATCTCCCTCCACAACCAGATCTATATCCTTACCTGGCAGGCCGAGAAGTAAATCCCGGACCATGCCCCCGGCAATGTAGAGCCGTTCGCCGCGCCTGGTACAATAAGTGCCAGCTTGATTGAGTAAATGCAGGATTTCTCCCGGGAGGCTCGAACTGAGTCGTGATATGATATTTGCTCTGTCTGATGATTCCATAATATTCCCTGCAGATAGTTGGAAATTATATCATATAAAGATACATTAACCAGTGGATTACAGAGAACTTATCATCATATGCACGCCGATGCCGACTAATAATATTCCGCCCAAAATTTCAGCCCATCGCCCCAGTAGTTGGCTGGAGCGATTACCCAATACATAACCGGTTACCGAAGCAATAAAAGCGGTGGCGCCAATAACAAGGCAGGCGCTGAGTAGGGGCACCTCGATCAGGGCAAAACTCAACCCTGCTGCCATGGCATCAATACTAGTAGCAACAGCCAAACCAACCAGTAGTAAACCTCTGGTATAATCTCCCGGTTTTTTTGCCTGACCTGTATTTGATATGCCTTCCCAGAGCATGCGTCCCCCGATGATGGCCAGAAGTACGAAAGCGATCCAGCCGGTGATCGAGGAGAGTACTGATAATACACTCTTGCCCAAGAGCCAGCCAATAACCGGCATTAAACCCTGGAACAGCGAGAAGCTTGTGCCAACTCTTAGTAACGCAGGGATAGAAACCCGGTTACTGGAGGCACCTATACCCAAAGAAACCGCAAAGCAATCGGCGCTGAGACCAAGCGCGATCAATAACAGGTAGCCAAAATCAATTTGGGGCATTGTTTGTATAGTATGCCATAATTCCCTGGTGCACCAGAAATGACCAGCTTTTAATCTTGTCAGGGGGTATTCTTTCGGTTATTTTAAGCTTATAATAGACAAGCTGAAAGCTGATAAAAGAGTAAAAGGGAGGAAGCTAAGCCAATGGAGCGCCCAACAAGCGAATTGGATCATTTCCCCAGGCTGTTAAGAGTCTACCAGATACTCGCCGATAGTAAAGAAGGAGTTACCGCGAAGACATTGTCCAAAAATTTAGAGGTTAATGTACGCACAGTCTATCGAGATATCAAAGAACTGGAACAGGCAGGAGTCCCTATTTGGGAGGAGCAATCCAGGTATCGTATCAGCAACAAGCATTTTCTGCCGCCGCTAAACCTGACAGTGCCGGAAGCAATCCAGGTTTTCCTTTCATTGCGGTTGCTGTTGCAGTATGCACGGCGAAACAGTGTTGACGTGGCCAGCCTGTTTCTTAAATTAAAGAAGATTGTACCTGTGCCGTTGCAGGATGAAATCGCCAAAACTTCGCGGTGGATGCAG
Source organism: Dehalococcoidales bacterium (assembly GCA_028717385.1). NCBI lineage: Bacteria > Bacillati > Chloroflexota > Dehalococcoidia > Dehalococcoidales > Dehalococcoidales bacterium. Next base: position 44,859 of record JAQUNW010000002.1, read on the forward strand.
GATTTGCCATCAAATCCGCGGCTGAACCGTAATATTTCATTGTTGGCACAATCCTGGGTTTCCCGCTTAAGGGCAAAAATATTATATAAGTCTCTTGACGCTGAGACTGCTACGAGCCGTATGATAGAGCCTTATTTCATAGAGCCTGCAGCCAGCGGGCGCTCATGTTATGTAATTGCATATTGCCTGTTGAAGAAAGAGATCCGTACCTTTAAAGTAGAAAGAATTCAGAGTGTTCATATAACTGAAGAAAAGTACGAGATTCCCAAAGAATTCGATGCTAATCGTTATCTTAGTCCGTCACTCGGCATCATGGTAACCAGTGATGAATTGACAAAAATCAAACTCAGGTTCAAACAGAAGATTGCACGCATTATCGAGGAATCTGTTTGGCATCCATCTCAGAAACTGGTTAATAACGAAGACGGATCTCTTACAATGACGATGGAAATAAACGAATCTCCTGAATTGGTAAAATGGGTACTTGGATGGGGGGACAGCGTTGAAGTGGTTTCGCCGGACTGGCTTCGGGATGATATAAAAAACCAGACAGCCAGGATGGCTGCTGTCTATTCTAAAACAAAACATTTTTGACGGGGAAAGACTCAACTAAAGGATATACTAATCGATATGCAGGATGCGTATATAGATATTGAAACCACTGGACTTTCTTCTATGTCTTGCTCGATAACAGTGGTGGGTATTTATCGTGTGGACCAGGCCGAGAGTCAGCTGGTTCAGCTGGTTGGAAATAATATTACCCGCGCCAGTATTGAGCAAGCGGTCTGTGGAGTAGATACGATTTATACTTATAATGGGCAAAGGTTTGATCTGCCCTTTATCTACGATGCTTTGGGACTGGATTTAAACCAGCATTGCCGGTCTCATCGGGATTTGATGTTTGACTGTTGGCGTCATAACCTTTATGGAGGGCTAAAAAAGGTAGAAGTTAAGCTGGGCATCTCCCGCCAAATAGAGGGAATCGGTGGATGGGAAGCAGTATTGCTCTGGCGGCGCTACCAACAGTACGGTGATACCCAGGCACTAGATACCTTGCTCAAGTATAACGCCGAAGACGTAATGAACCTGAAAATACTGAAAGAAAAACTCGATTCTATAAACCGAGTTTAGTTATCAGTCAGTCTGGACTAGAGCTAGAAAGAGAACGTCTCCGAAGTAAACGGGCGCAATTCTGATACAGGTTTCTGAGGGGAGAGTAAGCTAATCAAGACAATCGAATAAAGGTTAGTTTTGTCCTTATGCTTTATTCTTTTGCCTGGCACGCTCCGGGCTAAAACGCTCTTCAATCCAGGGATCACCGTGGTTATGATATCCGGCTTTTTCCCAGAATCCAGGTTGGTCTTTTTCGACAAACTCGATTCCGGTGACCCACTTGGCGCTCTTCCAGAAATAGAGATGGGGGACTATCAGGCGCACCGGGCCACCATGTTCAGCTTCAAGGACGTCGCCGTCCTTTACCATTGCAAGTATTACATCTTCCCTGAGGAAATCTTTTAGGGGTAAATTGGTTGTAAAACCACCTGCAGCATGGATTATTACAAAACGAGCTTTTGGATCAATCATAGTCTTATCTGCAAGAGTCCCCGCCCAAACACCAACCCAGCTAGTGTCAAGCTTTGACCAGCCTTCTACACAATGAACGTCGCAAAAAAGCTCGATCTGCGGCAGTAACACTAGATCGTTCAGGCTTAATCGAAGAGGATTTTTTACCAGACCGGAAGTTTCAATAGTCCATTCTGCAAGTTTGATGTTGGGTATAATACCTTCATGAAGTATTGGCAGATCATCATAGACAGATTGCCCGGGTGGAATTCTGTCCTTTCTGAGTACTTCAGGGCTGATGATGCGTTTTGGTTTTTCCATTTGACACCTCCGGGAATTCGCCGCATTAACAACCATATTACAATAGTTTTGAGGTGCGAACCAGTATTTTGGTAAAAATGTTTGACAAATAATGTATTGTCAATTAAATTAGTTTACAGAACAATTGTTCTGTAAACTAATATGATGGAAATACGTAAAAAGGATCTATCTCCCCGGCAGCGTGATGTTTTGAATTTTATCCAGTCTTATTTGGATGAATATGGTTACCCTCCAGCTATTCGTGACATTACTACAGGATGCGGAATAAGTTCCACTTCAGTTGCTTCATTCCATCTTAGAAAACTGGAACAGAAAGGTTATCTGCGCCGTCGCCCAGATATATCGCGGGGGATTGAACTTGCCAGTACTATCGATAAAGAAGAAGCCAGTATACCGTTGATAGGCGTCATTGCAGCCGGCATGCCTATTCCGGTACCATCTGCCGATACCTGGAATGAGATTGATTCCGGAGATTTTATCAGGATTCCCCGTGCGCTGTTAGCAGGGGCAGAAAATGTATATGCCCTCAAGGTAAAGGGGGATTCCATGCAGGACGCCCTGATTAGCGACGGGGATATTGTTATTATGGAATCAGCCAGTGTAGTAGAGAATGGACAAACCGCTGCGGTTTGGTTAAAAGATGAAAAAGAAATTACTCTTAAAAAGGTGTTTCAGGAAAATAACCATGTCCGGCTACAACCTGCCAATAAACATTATAAAGCGATAGTCACCAGTATCAACAATGTTGAAATCCAGGGAAAGGTGATAGCAGTACTGAGAAACCTCTAGTATGGAACCGCGATTTGCGGGCTGTTTTTTAACCGTTTTATGATAAAATATTATCCAATAATTACCGCAAGGAGTTGTCGTTGCCAGTATTCAAGGCTCCCCGTGGAACGCGGGACATCTTACCCGAAGAAGCGCATTATTGGGATTATATAACCAGTACTGCCAGCCATTTGTGCCGAAGTTTGGGGTATGGCTGTATAGAAACCCCCCTCTTTGAAGCTACCGGCCTTTTTTTACGAGGCGTTGGTGAAGGAACCGACATCGTGGAAAAAGAAATGTACACTTTCCAGGATCGCGGCGGCAGCTCCCTTACATTACGTCCTGAAGGCACTGCTCCGGTATGCCGGGCTTATATTGAACACGGGATGGCCAGCCTTCCCCAGCCTGTCAGAATGTATTACCTGGCACCGGCATTTCGTTATGAACGTCCCCAGGCTGGTAGAATGCGTGAACATCATCAGTTCGGTTGCGAGGTAATCGGAGACGCTTCATCGCTGGTAGATGCAGAAGTGATCAACATGGCATGGCAATTATTCGAGCAGTTGGGTTTAAAGAAGCTTGCACTTAAATTAAATTCCATTGGTTGTGATAAATGCCGCCCCGGATATATTGATGCCTTGAAAACCTATTATGAATCCCGCGCAGATAAGCTGTGCCCGGATTGCAAGGTAAGAATGGAAAGAAATCCCCTGCGTCTGCTCGACTGCAAGGAGGATAGCTGCCAGCACATCGCCGATAACGCTCCGCGAAGTGTGGATTGTTTATGTGAAGATTGTTCCAGTCACCTTAGTTCTTTAAGAAAATATCTAGACCTGGCTGGGCTGGACTACGATGTTAGTCATCGGCTGGTTCGTGGGCTGGATTATTATACTCGCACAGTATTTGAAATTCAGCCTGAAAGCATTGGTTCACAGAGTACTATTGGTGGTGGTGGTCGTTATGACAGGCTGATTGAACAAATCGGGGGAAAGCCGACACCAGCGATTGGGTTCGCTACGGGAATTGAACGGATTATTTTGAATTTGAAAGAACAAAACGTTGTTGTGCCGGGGCTTCCTTCTCCGAAAGTGTTTATTGCCCATATGGGAGAAGAAGCCAAAAACGCAGCCTTCCTGACTTCGAATGACCTGCAGCGGTGTGGAATAGGGGCAATTATCGCCGGAGAGGATAAAAGTTTAAAAGCCCAGCTCAGACAGGCAAATAATCTGGGCATGAAAATTGTGGTTATCATTGGATCCGAGGAGCTTCAGGAAGGTATGGTGGTAGTGCGTGATTTGGAAACGGGAACGCAGGAAAAGATCGATAAGCGTTCTCTTCCAGACAATCTGAGTGCCTTCAGAATAGCTAAATCCAGCTAGTATAATAATCAGGCATAGATATGGTATAATAAAGCTAAATGGACGGTATTTTTGTATCCTGCGTCGCGTTTTGTTGTTCCCAAGGTTTGTTTTCATGATGGAATGCGCTTATAGGGTTTACTAAAGCCGCTCAAAGTCCCTGATAGGAGTACGCTAGAAGATTATGGATAGATTGGCATCATCCAAGAACTCAAATGAATATTCAGCAGCAGATATACAGGTTCTAGGCGGGCGTGAAGCAGTTCGTCGGCGCCCAGGTATGTATATTGGTTCAACCGACCAGCGTGGTTTGCATCACCTGGTTTATGAGATCGCCTACAACAGCGTCGATGAAGCTATGGGCGGTTTTTGTGACCGTATCCTGGTTGTTATTCATAAAGATAATTCAGTTACTGTTGTTGATAATGGACGCGGCATTCCGGTTGATATTCATCCGGCGACTAAAAAATCCGCGCTGGAAACAGTATTGACTGTGCTGCACGCTGGTGCCAAATTCGGCGGTAAAACCTATCAGGTCTCCGGCGGTTTGCATGGGGTGGGCTCATCAGTGGTGAATGCCTTGTCCGAATGGATGGTGGTAACCGTCAGCCGTGATGGAAAGCAGCACCGCCAAAGGTATGAGCGGGGCATACCCCAGACCGAATTGGAGATCGTAGGAAGCGCTGAAGATACTGGAACAACTATAAACTTTCTGGCAGATAAAGAAATCTTTACCACCCTTGAATACGATTTTGATATCATTGCCGAACGCTTGAGGGAAACAGCCTACCTGAATAAAGGCTTGGAGTTTCGCATTGTTGACGAGCGGTCTGACCGGGATCTGACTTATTATTTTGAAGGGGGCATTTCCGGTTTTGTGCGGCGCCTCAACCGCAACCGTGTTGTTCGCAATCGCCAGCCGATTGTTTTTTCTAAAGCTGTAAATAGTACAGTTGTCGAAGTCGCCATACAATATAATGACGGCTATACGGACAATACTCTTACTTTTGCCAACTGTGTCAATACCATTGACGGCGGTACGCATCTGACTGGCTTTAGATCTGCTCTTACCAGGGTACTTAACGATTGGGGGCGCCGAAACAAAGTATTAAAAGATGATGAACCCAACCTGGTTGGCGACGATGTCAGGGAGGGGCTTACTGCGGTCGTCAGTGTTAAACTTGCTGAACCACAGTTTGAAGGACAAACCAAGGGAAAATTGGGCAATATTGAAATAAAAAGCATTGTTGAAAGTGTTGTCGTTGAAGAATTGGGGTTGTACCTTGAAGAGCACCCTGATGATGCCAAGAAAATTCTCGATAAATGCTTAACCGCTGCCAAAGCCAGAGAGGCGGCACGTAAAGCGCGCGATCTGGTTATACGCAAAGGGAGTCTGGATTCGGGGACTCTCCCCGGAAAACTGGCAGATTGCTCAGAGAAAGATCCGGCATTAAGCGAGCTGTTTCTGGTTGAAGGAGATTCTGCCGGCGGTTCAGCTAAACAGGGGCGAAACAGAAGGTATCAGGCAATATTACCACTTCGGGGTAAAATCCTGAATGTAGAAAAAGCTACCGCCGAAAAAATGCTGGGCCAGGAAGAGATCAGGACACTTATTACGGCTCTGGGGGCTGGCATAGATGAAGACTTCGACGTTTCCCGCCTGCGTTATCATAAAGTTGTGCTGATGACTGATGCCGACGTAGATGGCGCTCATATACGGACTTTGTTACTGACTTTTTTCTTTCGCCACATGGCAGATATCATCAATAGCGGTTATCTGTATATTGCCCAGCCTCCTCTGTACCGGATTAAGGCTGGTAAACAGGAGCAATGGGTTTATAGCGATCGGGAAAAAGATGAAGCGCTTGCTGCCTTGAAGAGTAAAGCTGCCAGAGCTGACGTCCAGCGTTATAAGGGTCTTGGTGAAATGAGTGCTGAGCAGTTATGGGAAACCACCATGAATCCGGCTACCAGAACACTGCTAAAGGTTAACGTTGAAGATACTGCCAAGGCGGATAACATTTTCAGCGTGTTAATGGGTGGAGAAGTTCCGCCTCGCAAAGCTTTCATACAAGCGCATGCCAAGAGTGCAAAGAACCTGGATATCTAATCCGAATACTATATAGCTGGTTTATGCTGAATTATTGCTGACTTCAATCGCATTCGTTTCGCTTGCAGATCCTGTTGCCTGCTGAACTGCTTTCCTGCTTCGAATGTATCGAACGATTCTGGCTAACGTCGCAGCGATAGGCACTGATATTATAATCCCCCAAATCCCGGCAATGTGTGCGCCCAGAACCAATAAAAGCAAAACTGCGGCCGGATGGACTCTCATGTAACTGCCCTGCACCCTGGGTACCAGCAAGTTGTTTTCTACAAGCTGAACGCCAATAAACAGAAGAACCACAAGTATAGCTTTTTCTGGTGCGGCGCTCAGGGTAACAAGTACAGCAAGGCCCCCTCCTATCCAGGGGCCTATGGTCGGCACCATTTCGGTTATTCCGGCAAAGAAGGCAAGGGCTGGTGCATACGGTACTCTAAGAATAGACAGCCCAATAAATGACACTATAGCAACAATGCCGCCGAGTACCAGCGTGGCTTTAATATAACCACCCAGGACCTTATCGATTATTAAAGCGATGTTGCGGATATGCTCGGCTGCCCAATCCGGCAGGAAAGAATAAATATTGTTTTTAATTTGACCGTAGTCTTTTATGATGTAAAAAAGAAACAGCGGCAAGGCAGCGAAGCCAAGTAATGCCCCCACTGTGCCTGAAATGAACGAAAAGCCGCCTTTGGCCAGATTTTCTAATATGCTTTCCATTTGTAAGCCAAGGTTAGCAATAAGTTGTTCTACCTGCGTCTGTAAACCAGGTGGAAGTTGTTGTTGGAAACTGTCTGCCCATTGTTGGAGTTGGTCCATTATGGTTGAGATATATTCTGGAGCCCTTGAGAAAAGGTCTATGAAAGTCTGGATGACGGTGATGATGATATATGAAAGTATCCCCCCAACAATTCCGATAGTGATGATGAATACTATCAGTATAGCTAATATTCGCCTGGCTTTTAACCATTTGTTTTTAGGGGGAAGCTTTCTTTCCAGCCAGTTAACCCCAGGCAACATCAGATAAGCCAGTATTAAACCGATGACAAAAGGCAATAACACCCCACGCCAAGCCCAGGCAAGGGCTAAGAGGATTAAGACGGCTGCCATAAACACAATCAGCCGCCAGTTGTTCTTGAGTGCTTCAATCATTAGCAGGTCAACTTAATGTTCAAGTCGTAATCCCCCACTGATTATTGGCAGGTAAATCCTTTACCTGGGCGTAGCAATAAGGGAGCAGGGGTGTGCGAACCAGCGCAGCTTTAGGCTGCCGGTTCGTGTTTTTTCAAAAGCTTTTCTTCGCCTTTTTGTATTACTTCCTTAGCTTTTTCTTTGCCATGTTCAATGGCTTCAGCTGCTTTGTGTTTAAATTCCCCGGTTTTTTCTTTCAAAATATCCCGAGTTTCTTCTCCAGGGCGCGGGGCATAAAGCATGCCAGCCGCCAATCCAATGGCGGCGCCAAGAACGATACCCAGGCCAATTCCAGCGAATGCATCTTTACTGCTCATTTGTGTCCTCCTGTTTACTTCCTATTTTTTTAATCTGTTGGTAAAAGATTGAATGCCATGACTAAAACCCTGAATTACGCCCGCCATCTGGGCAAGTGGCCTGGCGATTTCCTGCCTTGAATAGCTGGTAATCACCTGGAGGTCTTCAGCAGCCGTTTCCGCCTTGTTGAGTATACCCTTTGCGGAAGAAGTGATTTCCTTGACCTTGTTGCTGATAGAGAGCACGACGAAGGCGATGATGATCAGCACAATGATAAAAACAGCACCCCATGCAATTATGACGATGTCCCTTATCAGCTCTATATCCATTGAGTATTTACCCCCTTCGGCCAGTTGCAATAATTAATTTAACATACTTCGAGGTTAATATTAAGTCTTTTTGCCAGTTTTAACTAAAACTTAAGCTTACCTTCCAGTTCCTTGACCTCCTCCTCGCCCTCCTTGTAATACTGTGCCTCATCTGGGGCAAGGTTTTTCAGAAGCCGGAGAAATTCGCCGGCATGCACTCTTTCTTCGTCCGCTATCTCACGCAGGACTTCGATGGCCAGCTTATTATCGGTTGCCTCTGACAGTTGCATATAAAGTTGTATTGCCTCATATTCAGCGGCGATCATAAATCGTATTGCTCTGATCAGCTCTGCATCAGTAAGCTTGCGACCGGAAGTCATACCTGAAAAAGCGCTTCCAAATTCAGGCATAATATTCCTCCTTCAATAATTAATAAATACCTGGATTATTCTACCATAGTTTTGCCATGCTTTATCTGTTACAATGGATTTTGGGTGAATAAATTATAAATTGAGGAGAAAAAATGGCACGCCACCCCATGCTGGAAACTGAAAGACTGTTTCTCAGGCATTTTTTATTGGACGATTGCCGTGATGTCGTAAGGATGGTAGGGGATCCGGTAATTGCGGCAAATACGCTGCATATTCCCCATCCTTACGAATATGATATGGCAGTAGAATGGATTAAAAGTCACCAAAATAACTCTGCTATGGGAAATGGGGTTGTTTTTGCGATTACCGATCGGCAAAACGGCGATTTAATTGGCGCAATTGGTTTGGTGATCAATGTTGAAGATGAAAAAGCCGAGCTGGGGTACTGGATTGGGAGGGAATACTGGCGTAATGGATACGCCACTGAGGCAGGAAAGGCGGTCTTGGAATATGGTTTTGGGGAGCTTGGCCTCAACCGTATTTTTGCCAGACACCTCGGTCGCAATCCGGCTTCTGGCAAGGTAATGCAGAAATTGGGAATGAAATACGAGGGATGCTTGCGGCGCGATGTAAAAAAAGATGCCAAATTCGAAGACCTCGAATTATACGGTCTTTTAAAAGCTGAATATGAAGACCGCCGTTCTGCAGTTTAATCTTATAGATCTTTATTGCGCAGTATCTTTTGGGCAAAGTAAAGGGATAATACGGTAAGCACTGCGGTTACTGCCAACGCTCCCCAATATTCATCAGGATTGCCAGAAATCAGGTTGACTCCCCACCCCATTAATTTACCAGGCATATAGTCACCAATAATCGGTATAGCTGAGAGAGCTGCTTGTGAAATCAAAAGGGCGATGGCTGTACCGCCTGCTGCAAGAGATCTCCTGAAAAGGCTGGAACAAAAAAGCGTAATCGCCAAACAAAACATCAGGAACAATGCCAATAGCAGGTTTAACCCGACATACCCCGCCACGGATGCTCCTTCAATAAGTAAAACGGTATAGATGAAACTGACGATTGATGCTGCTGCCAGAGATAGCAGGAAAGTCAGGCTGAGGGCGATCATTTTGGCGCCCACAAAAGAAGAACGGCTTACCGGTTTGGAAAGGGTCATTATAGCTGTGCCGCTTTTCATTTCACCAGATATGCTTCCCATACCCAATAATACTGCGAGTAATAATCCAACCTGGCCAATTGTACTGGCATATTCAGCCAGGGATTGCACCGCGGTAGGTGGAGGCAGTTCAATTATCATCCCTTCCCCGGCAAGCTTGAGAATTTCGGGTAAATACTTAAGTAAAAATGGGGTAGAAATCCCGAAGAACAGGAAAATACCAGCTACGATAACCAGTTTATAGGTCCTGAGCTGGCCGGTCACTTCTTTTTTTAAGAGCGGAATAAATCCCTTCATTTGGTTTTCTCTTCATTAAGGATTTCCACAAAGATATCTTCCAGGCTGGGCATAACAAGTTCATAGCGCGTGAGAGTTAAGCTGGAATCTGAAATCAGCCGCGGCAGTTCGCGCCGGGCATGTTCAACATCGATTGCTTTTACTAATACAACCTGCGTGCCATTCCGGTTGATTATTTCAGGCTCAGCGAGCCACGGTGCCTCCTGTAAAGTCTTAAGCAAGGGGCTGGGATCTTCGATAAATTCAATTTCGAATAAAGAACGGGCGTATTTTTTTTGTAATGATTCGACTGAAGAAATTGTAACCAGTTTCCCCCGGTTTACTATACCTACCATGTCACACACCTTTTCGACTTCATTTAAATTGTGGGTGGACATGAACACAGTTGCCGTTTGTTTTAAACTTTTAATCAGATCAAGAACCTCGCGCTTCCCAACCGGGTCCAGAGCTGAAGTTGGCTCATCCATAAAAAGTACTTTTGGCTGGTTTATCAAAGCTTGAGCGATTCCAAGCCGCTGGCGCATGCCGCGGGAATATCCCCCAATACGCCGATTGCCTTCCCTTGTTAGTTCTACCATGTCAAGCAAATATTCTATGTGTCCTTTGATTTTTTTCTTGTCCAGTTGGTGCAGCTCCCCGGTGAATTGCAGATATTCTCTGGCGTTCATCCAATCATAAAAAGCCGGTACGTCAGGTAACAAGCCGATTACCGATTGAAGCGCCAGGTTGTCTGAAGTAATATCCTCTCCTGCAACTCGGGCGCTACCCTTTGTCGGATGAGCAAATCCAGTTAAAAGTTTAACCGTGGTGGTTTTTCCGGCGCCGTTTGGACCAAGAAAACCGAATATTACGTTTTCCGGGACTTCCATGCTTAGCCCATCAAGAGCTTTGACTTCGTTGTAATATTTTGAAAGCCTTTCGGTGCTAATTGCTGTCATCAATTCTGTCCTTTCGGCCAAACAGCAAGTAAATAATCGGGCCGATCAGATTGATAAAAATTATAATAAATACCCATATAATTTTGTTATTGCTGGTGACATGCTCTCTCCTGACAAGATCGATTATCGCAATCACCATAAGGGTCAGTTGCACCAGTGCCAGTGGGATAAGAAAGGGCAGCATTTCCTTGATAATAGCAAATTCATTCGGCATGAAGATTGATTCCTCCGTTTAAAAATAGGGTTTTAGTTCGAGATATGTTTCCTTTAACGATGAATTGACCACACCGGTTGAAGCAATAACCGGCATAAAGTTGGTGTCACCAGCCCAGCGAGGAACGATATGGGTGTGGATATGCTGATCAACCCCGGCTCCTGCAACACGACCCATGTTCATCCCCATATTGAATCCTCCGGGATTCCAGACGCTGCGGAGGGCGCGGATACATTTTTGTACCAACTGAAAATGTTCCAGCAATTCTTCCGGGCTGAGGTCTTCAAGTAGAGCTGTATGACGGAGAGGAGCTACCATCAGATGCCCGGCAATATAGGGATATCGGTTCATAATAACAAAGTTATAATCACCGCGTGCGAGTATCAGGTTCTCTGTATCATCTTGTTCGTTTGGTTTATCACAAAGAATGCAGCCTTGTTCTTCACCGCTTTTAGCCAGACGTATATATTCTATGCGCCATGGTGACCATAAATGTTCCATTTTTCACCTCGCTCACATTTTAACGACCGGATTCTGGTGCGTCAACAAGGAGATTCGAAGAGGGGGAATATCAAATATTGTACTGGCGAGTCAGTTTAAAACCTCTCGCTTTTAAAAATAAATACTCTTAATATATACTTAACCCTACGGGAGGCGCATCGTGGTTGTTCGACAGGCTGGCAGCCTTGAAAGCCTTATTGAGAAGACATCCAGATATATTCCAGCAGAGAAACTGGAAATGGTAAAACGCGCTTATGAATTTGCCCGGGAAGCCCATCAAGGCCAGGTGCGTGTTTCCGGTGAGCCGTACCTCATCCATCCTTTACAAGTTGCTTTGATTTTAGCAGATCTGCAGTTTGACTCCAGCGCACTAACCGCTGCCCTTCTTCATGATACTATTGAAGACTGTGGTGTATCTCTTGAGGGAATAAGAAAAGATTTCGGATTAGAGGTGGCTAATCTTGTAGATGGGACTACCAAGCTGGAAGAATTATCACGCAAATCCCCATCTTCGGGTTTAAAAAGCGGCATACAGGCAGAACACCAGGCAGAAAACCTTCGTAAGCTTCTGGTGGCCATGGCAGAAGACCTGCGGGTGGTGTTTATTAAACTCGCCGATCGATTGCACAACATGCGAACTCTATCTGCTCTTACGGCAGAACAGAAAGAGCGGATAGCCCGCGAGACGTTGGAGATATATGCTCCACTGGCTCATCGTTTGGGCGTGTGGGAACTGAAGTGGGAACTGGAAGACCTTTCTTTTCGTTACCTGGAACCAGAAAAGTATGCCCACATTTCCAAGATGGTTAACCTGCGTCGCGCTCAACGGGAAATGCTGATTAACCAGATGGTTGAAGTGCTCAAACGGGAATTTGAAAAAGCAGGAATACAGTGTGAAGTTACCGGGCGGCCGAAACACCTGTATTCTATTTACCAGAAAATGAAGAAATATGAGACCCAAGGCAAGCGTTTTGATGATATCCAGGATTTGCTAGCCTTGAGAGTATTAGTGAATACGGTGCCGGATTGTTATAACGCCATTGGAGTAGTGCATAGCCTCTGGCACCCGATGCCGGGCAATTTTGATGACTATATTGCGAATCCTAAAGCCAACGGATACCAATCTTTGCATACTGCTGTTATGGCGATGCGTTCAATTCCCCTTGAGGTACAAATTCGTACTTATGACATGCACCATTTTGCTGAATATGGAGTTGCTTCACACTGGCGCTATAAAGAAGGTGACAAAGCTGATGAGAAATTTGAAGCAAAACTCGGATGGTTGCGGCAACTTGTTGATTGGCATCGGGAGCTAACCGGGGCAGAAGAGTTCCTGGAATCAGTCAAGACCGATATTTTTAATGATCAGGTTTTTGTGTTTACTCCCAAGGGTGAAATCAAAGACCTGCCACAGGGTGCGACTCCGGTTGATTTTGCTTATCGTATTCATACCGATTTGGGGCATCGCTGCATTGGCGCCAAGGTGAACGGCAGGCTGGTACCGCTTAATTATCAACTTAAAAATGGGGAAGTGGTTGAAATTGTAGTAGCCAGAAAAGACAAGACCCCTTCTCGTGACTGGCTTAATCCAAACCTTGGTTATGTGCGTACCTCGCATGCGCGTGAGAAATTACGTCAGTTTTTCAAACGGCAGGAAAGAGCGGAAAATATTGACCTCGGGCGCAACCTGCTGGAAAAAGAGTTGCGTCGTTTGGGTTTGAAAGCCGGCAATCGTGAGGAAATTGCCCGTGTTTTCCGTTTTGAAAGCGTTGACGATTTTCTGGCAGCGGTTGGATATGGAGGTGTTAGCCTTAATCAGATTTCGATGAAGCTTGCCAGTCAGCAGGAGGCCCCAAAACCAATAGTCGAACAGGCTCCGGTTAAACACCCTACCTCAGCTATACGTGTTCTGGGTGCGGGGAACATGCTTACCAGCCTTGCCCGTTGTTGCAACCCTGTCCCTGGTGATGCAATTACCGGTTATATAACCCGGAACAAGGGGGTGACTGTCCATCGCTCCGACTGTCACAATATTGTGCGCCCGGATCTCGAACGGGAAAGACTGGTTGAGGTGGACTGGGGGCAATCTGATAGTCTTTACCCTGTACGCTTGAGTTTGGCTGCCTGGGATCGGGTTGGTTTGGTGCGGGATTTTTCCACAGTAGTTGCTGAAGAAAAAATTAACATCACTTCTATGACGGTAACAGAGACGGAAGAAGATGTTTCTACTATTGATTTTACCCTTTCGACCAGCAGTGTATATCAGCTCAGCCGGTTGATTAACAAGCTGGAAGGAATAAAAGGAGTAATAAGTATAACCCGTATGGGGGAAGACTCAACTTCACAGGTTTCTTAAACTGTAGTATAATAACCAGTTGTTGTTTCAATTTAGGAGGAAGTCACTTGGCAAATACCAGTTCTGCAAAGAAAAAGATTCGCGCTGATGAAGCTAAACGGGAAAGGAATAAAGCAGTTCGCTCAAAAACCCGAACTCTGGTAACCCACGCCCGAAAAGCTATAGAAGCTGGACCAGACAAAGCGAATGAGCAGGTAGCCACAGCTGTAAGTGCGCTGGATAAAGCAGCCGCAAAAGGTATAATTCATCCCAACAATGCGGCAAGGCACAAGTCAAGGCTGGAACAAAAACTAAACAAATCCCAGGCATAACAGGCCGGACATTAAGAAAGATAAAACGGCATCCCGCTGGTGCCTTTGTTTTTGTGGGAGCCGTTGTCCTTTTTTAAGTAAAAGCTGTTATGCGAGATTCACCTGGATAGCGCCCTCTCCTCCATGGAATTTATCAGCGCTGTAAAAAGATCTTACCAGGCAGTGCCTGGAAAGCAGTCTGGAAACTTCAAGTTTTAATACCCCTGTACCCTTCCCGTGGATTATCCATACCCTTTCATGGCCTGCCTGGTAAGCTGCGTACAAAAAATCGTCAACTTTTGGGAGGGCTTCTTCTACTATGTTCCCGTGCAGATCCAGCTGGTTACCAATTTCAGGCTTTTTCATTATTTTTTTTAAACCATTAAATATCTTATGAAAAACAGCTTTACTCTAATTAAACTTTCCGCAAATTTACAGGGCAAACCTTTAGCCCTGGAATTTTTGCTACCGGATCCAAAGCGTCTGATGTAAGTTGGTTCACTGGTGATTCCTTGAAGTGGAAAGGCATGAAAACCACTCCGGGTGGTGATTTTTCACTCACTTCAACCTCGGCATAAATCTTGCCTCTCGGGGAATACAACTCAACAACATCTCCATTCACGCACCCCAGTTTAGTTGCTTGTTCGGGATTGATTTCAATTCTGCCTTCCGGGCAAATTTCAGTAAGTCCAGGTGACTGGCGGCTGATTGATCCCCCGTGCCAATGGTAAAGGTTTCTGCCGGTGGATAAGGTTAGCGGGTAGTCTTTATTTGGTACAGCAGTGGCAGGCTGATATTCAACCGGAACAAATTTACCCTTTCCTCGAGTAAATGAACCCAGGTGTAAAAACCTGGTTCCCGAGTCGTGTAAATCTCGACATGGCCATTGCAAGCCGCCGTATTCAAGCCGTTCGTATGTGATTCCACCGTAGGTTGGTGTGAGGCTTGCAGCTTCTATCATCACTTGGGAAGGGTGAGAATACTGCATTGGATACCCCATTCTTTGGGAAATATTCATAATAATCTCCCAGTCCGGCCGGCTGAAGGCAACTGGATGGATGGCTTTGCGAATCCGCTGGACACGCCTTTCGGTATTGGTAAAAGTACCGTCTTTCTCGGCAAAGCTGGTGCCAGGTAGTACAATATCAGCATATCGACCGGTTTCGCCCAAGAAAATATTTTGTACAATTAAAAAATCTAATTTTTTAAGCGCGTTTGCCACATGCTTTGAATTGGGATCAGTGAGTGCTGGTTCCTCTCCCATAATATACATGCCCCTGATTTTTCCTGATTCTGCCGCGTGCATCATTTCAACGAGGGTAAGACCAGCCTTGCATTGCAGTTTTACCTTCCAGGCGGTTTCAAATTTTTTCCTGGTTGCGTCATCATTTACCGGTTGATATCCCGGAAGCACGTTGGGTAGGGCTCCCATATCACAGGCTCCCTGGACGTTGTTTTGACCGCGGAGAGGGCATAACCCTGATCCTTCCCGGCCGATATGGCCGGTTGCCATTGCCAAATTCGCCAGGGCGATGACATTGCCGGTTCCACCTAAATGCTGGGTTATTCCCATTGCGTAAAGGATCATCGCTGTTTTACTGGTTGCATACAGGCGGGCTGCGGCGGATAGTTCATTGGCTGGAATACTGGTAATACGGCTGACAGCATCCACTGTATATGGTGCGACTGTTTTACGAACTTCTTCAAAGCCTTCGGTCCGGTTGCGAATGAAATCGAGATCGGCTAGATTTTCAGATATTATTATGTTCAACAGTCCGTTTATCAGAGCAGTGTCAGTGCCTGGCTTGAGGCGTAACCATAGACTGGCATGTTCGGTCATATTTATACGCCTGGGATCGGCGACAATCAATTTTGCTCCCTGGTTCTTGACCGCCTCTATTACCTCAAGTGAGATGACAGGATGGTTTTCGCCAGTATTGGAGCCGATAATAAAAATACAGTTACTATGGCTGATTTCTGAAATAGAATTAGTCATGGCCCCGCTGCCGAAAGTTGTGGCCAGACCGGCCACAGTGGGAGAATGTCAGAGGCGAGCGCAGTGATCGATGTTGTTAGTACCGATTACCGCACGAGCAAACTTCTGAAGAAGGTAGTTTTCCTCGTTGGTGCACTTGGCTGAAGAAAGAAACGCCAGGGAGTCTGGTCCGCTTTCGGCTCTGATGCCAGCAAGCCTTTCGGCTATTGTATCTATGGCTTCTTCCCAGCTGGCACTCCTAAATTTGCCTTCTCCTTTTTCTCCGATTCGTATTAAAGGGCTTTCAAGTCTTTCTGGGCTATATATATAATCCCAACCGAATTTTCCTTTCACACAAAGGCGGCCATTGTTTACATTTTCGCCCGTAGCGGGTGATACACTTACGATGCGTCCGTTTTTAGTATTAAGCTCAATATTGCAGCCTACTCCGCAATATGAACAGACCGTTGGGGTCTTCTCGATTTCCCAGTTTCTCCCGGCTCCTACCCGGCTTTTCTCCACCAGGGCACCAGTAGGGCAGGCTGCAACGCATTGGCCGCAAAAAACACAGGGACTCTCTTTTAGCGAACGGTCGTAAGCAGTGGCAATTTTACAATTGAATCCCCGGTTCGCAAAGGAGATGGCCTCAACGAATTGTATTTGCTTACAGGCAGCCACGCAGCGCCCGCAAAGTATGCACTTGTTATAATCCCGGATGAAGAACGGATTGGTCGTATCTGAGGGGTAATTATGCCTTTCCCCATTATATCTGGAGCCGGATACCCCCAGTTCGTAGGCATATTTTTCAAGATTGCAATTACCGCTTTTCTCGCACGTCATGCAATCAAAAGGATGGTTTGAAAGAAGCAGCTCAATTACACTTCTGCGAGCGCTGAGAGCTCTTTCTGAGGCAGTTTTAATTACCATGCCGCCAGCAACCGGTGTGGCGCATGAGGCAGCCAGGTTCCTTGCTCCTTCTACTTCTACCACACACAAACGGCAGCCTCCGCTGGCTGGCAGGTTATCCATATAACAAAGGTGAGGAATTTCTATTCCTGCTTCGCGAGCGGCTTCCAAAATGGAAACACCTTCTTCGGTTTCTATAACCTTTTCGTCTATTGTCAGTCTAATTTTTGCCAAGGTTTAATTTTCCTTTAAATCACAGCGCAAACAGCGCCGAGCTTCTCGTATAGCATTATCCCACGAGAAACCCAAGCTGGTCTCATTGAAATTGCCATCGCGTTCCGCTGGTGTCAGCTCTGGAATCAGGCTACGTGAACCAAGCTCGATTTCCTCTTCGCTCCATGGAATGTCCACAGGAGTATTATTAACCCTAAAACGGTCTTTATCAAAGGGTATTCCCCGTATATAGCAGTCTATCGATATGGCAGCTCTTTCGCCTCCAGCCATGGCTTCTATGACCGTCAATGGCCCGGTTACGTTATCGCCGGCGGCAAAAACTCCTTCATGCCCTGTTTGCATGGTTATATTGTTTATTCCGATAGTTTTATTGGTATTTATTTTAATTGCGCCAGACTGGTTTAGAAAACTGGTATCCGGTATTTGTCCCACCGCGGCAATAACCGTATCAGCCTCCAGGCAAAAGTCCGAACCGGGAATGATTTCCGGGCGTCTCCTACCGCTGGTATCGTAAACGCCTGGGCTTGTTCTCAAGCACTCGACTCCATATACCTTTGCCTTGCTGCCCATTATCTGTAGCGGAGAAGTTGAATCAAGAATTTGGATGCCTTCTTGCTCTGCTTCGCTTATTTCATCGTCATTGGCTGGCATATCCCGGCGCGGTCTTCGATACACTATGGTTACCAATTCAGCGCCAAGACGGCGGGCGGCTCGTGCAGTATCAATTGCAACGTTGCCCCCGCCAATCACCACCACCTTTTTGCCGGGATTAATCTCGTTACCAAGGTTGATTTGTTTTAGGTAACTTATACCGTCATACACACCGTTAAGATCTTCCCCGCTTATCCCCAGCTTTTCGCCCGTATGCGCGCCGGTAGCCAGCAAAATGGCGCTGTATCCCTGCCTTTTTAGTTCTTCGATAGATGCCACCGGGCTGTTTAGTTTGATCTCTACTCCCAGCGAGGTGATAAAATTAATATCAGCCTGGAGTACCCGGCGAGGCAGACGGAACTCCGGAATTCCAGCGGCGAGCATGCCGCCAGCAACTGGAAGAGCTTCAAAAATGGTAACCGAGTAGCCTTTTTTTGCCAGATGATAACCTGCATTCAATCCGGCAGGGCCTGATCCCACAATGGCAATTTTTTCCTTCCGCGCCGGTTTAAGCTTTTTTATTACCCCAGTTCTATTTTCAGCACCAAAATCAGCAGCTGCACGCTTTAGGGCGGCAATCGAAACCGGTTGGTCAATATCACCGCGGCGGCAGCGAGTTTCGCAGGGATGGTGACAAACCCGTCCGCATATACCTGCCAGCGGGTTTCTGCGCCGTTCCAACTCCAGGGCTTCCTCGAATTTGCCCTGACTGATAAGGGCGATATAGCCTGGAGCATCCACGTTGAGCGGACAGATATGCTCACATGGAGCGTAAACCATTGACTCGCACGAAGCTGCCGGGCAGCGCTTTTCCCGGATATGGACTTCATATTCTTCCCGGAAATATTTAATGGTACTTATAACCGGGTTAGGAGCATTTTGCCCGAGTCCACAGAGAGAAGTGTCCTTAATGTTTTCTGCCAGTTCAAGCAGCAGCTCAATATCCCCTTCTCTGCCTTCACCGCTGGTGATACGGGTAAGAATCTCCAGCATTCGTTTGGTTCCCAGGCGGCAAGGAGTGCATTTTCCACACGATTCAGATTGAGTAAAGCTGATGAAGAAGCGGGCAATATCTACCATACAGGAAGATTCATCCATTACCACCAAACCGCCGGAACCCATTATTGAGCCAATTCCCGAAAGGGATTCATAATCGATAGGCAGCCCAAGATATTTTGAGGGCAGGCAACCACCCGAAGGGCCGCCAATCTGAACCGCCTTGAATCTGCGTCCTTCAGGAATGCCTCCACCAATATCGTAGATAAGCTCTCCCAAGGTTGTCCCCATGGGCACTTCTACCAGCCCGGTGTTATTAACAGCACCGGTGAGTGAAAAAATCTTGGTTCCCTTGCTGGTTTCTGTTCCTATGGCAGCATATTTAGCGCTTCCCTGGTTGATGATATAAGCAACATTGGCTAGTGTTTCAACATTATTAATATTGGTAGGCTTTCCCCACAAACCACTTTGAGCAGGGAATGGTGGCCGTGGGTGCGGCCGTCCGATTTTCCCTTCGATGGAAGCCATCAAGGCAGTTTCTTCTCCGCACACAAAAGCTCCAGCTCCTTCAATAACCCTGATTTCGAGGCTGTAACCAGAATTTAAAATATTATCTCCCAGCAAACCAAGACGTTTGGCGTCTTCTATGGCTAGTTTAAGATTGGAAACTGCCAGTGGGTACTCAGCTCTGACATATATATATCCAGTTGAAGCGCCTGTTGCGAAGGCACCAATGATCATGCCTTCCAGCACCAGGTGCGGATCGCCTTCCATAATGCTGCGGTCCATGAAGGCTCCCGGATCGCCTTCATCGCCGTTACAAACCATATATTTCCTGTCTCCAGCCGCCTTTCTGGCAAGGTCCCATTTCCTACCGGTGGGGAAACCGGCTCCTCCTCGCCCCCTCAGCCCTGAGGCAAGAATTTCTTCAATTACCAACTCGGGCGTCATGGAACTTAGTACTTTTCTAACTGCCTGGTAGCCGCCATTGCTGATGTAATCATGTATGCTCTGCGGGTCCAAATTGCCGTTTCCGGCGAGTACGATACGTTGCTGCTTGGCATAAAAAGGAACTTCGCGGTCAAAAGCCTGCTTTTTTCCACTGGCAGGATCAACGTAGAGCAGGTGATCAACGACCTGTTTGCCAATAATTGTTGTGGAAATGATTTCCTTGACGTCATTCGGAGTAACCTGGGGGTAAAATATACCGCTTGGCTGAATAGATACAATCGGTCCCCGTTCGCAAAAGCCATGACAGCCGGTAGCTGAAAGTATTACCCGGTCGTTTAGACCCATTTCAGAAAGCTCCCGGGAAAAAGCCTCATAAACCATGCGTCCGCCCTGGGCGTTACACCCGGTACCGCCGCATATCTTTATGTATATTGCATTGCCGTTTTTTGCGGCTTGCAGAGAACTCTGAAAATTATCAAACTCTGCCAAATTCATTTCAGTAAAAATACCCCAGATGGCTTAAGGAAGATTTTCAATCAGCGCTTCGACCTTTCCCGGTGTCATTTTCCCATAATATTTGCTATCAACAAGCACTACCGGTCCCATAGCGCAGGCACCAAGACAGGCGACTGTTTCCAGGGTGAACCTATAATCCGGCGTGGTTTGGCCATCTGATATTCCGAGTCGTTTTTCTATAGCTTCCAAAACAGCCTTTCCTCCTCTGACATGGCAGGCTGTTCCGCGGCAGGCGCGAATAATATTTCTACCCCTGCGTTCCAGGTAAAATTGTGAGTAGAAAGTAGCTATGGAATATATGCGGCTCATGGGAATGTTTAGCGCTCTGCTGACAATGTTAAGACCTTCTTCTGGCAAATAGCCAAATATTTGCTGAATTTCTTGTAAAAGCGTAATCAGCCCGTCTTCACGGCCGATGTATTTTTCTACCAGTGGTTTTATTACCGAAATATCGGGTTCCTCCACCTTAACCTCTCTTTAAAAATGTAAATGAAGCTCGTTTGGCTTCATTTACTATCAGATAATTATCAATCCGAACGCACCGATTTTTGTTAATCCGACCTTGTCGTTACAGGTCAAAGTATTAATTTGGCTTGTCGAGGATTTTTAGTGATAAAAGCCTTCCTCCAGCTTGGGGGAATTGAGGGGATAAAACAGGCGCGCTTCGCGACCAGATAATTAGCTTACAATAAAAAGTAGCAACGGTTCAAACTATCAGGCAAGCCGTATTTTCCAGGTATAATTAGATTTTTCCTTACCGTGTTTTGAATGATTATACCAGCTGCTCCTCCCGGTTAAAGAAGGTTTTGTAACCCATCTGGAGGGTGAGTATTACCGTCATGGCTACAGATCCCAGAATGGCAAGCATAATTGCAATTTGGTAGGCAATCGCAGTTGTTGGTGAAATCCCGGCAAGTATCTGGCCAGTCATCATACCGGGAAGAAAAATAATGCCCATTCCCAGCATTGAGTTGATGGTCGGCATAATTGCCGAATCAAATGTTCTGTTGATGATATCTGAGGTTGCCTCTCTGGGTGCAGCTCCCAATATTAATGCTTCTTCAATCCATTGTTTACGGGTGGTCATTCCATCCAGCAGGTTCTTAACCGCAAGGGAAACTCCCGTCATAGAGTTACCGATTACCATTCCGGCGATTGGAATAAAGTACTGAGGATCGTACCAGGGATTGACTCCGATTACGGCTAATATGAGGTAGAGCAGACATGACCCGGCTCCCAGTCCCATGGAAAGAGCGATAACTATTTTAAGCTCACCAGTCAAAATGCCTTTAAATTTACCTATGATGGTATATATGGCAAAAACTTCCATCAGGGCAACTATCCCGATGGTGGCAAAGGGGTTGGGGTGGTCCAATATATATACAAGAATATAGCCGGCTAAAACCAGCTGTAAAGTCATTCTGACCGAGGAAAGCACAATTTCCTTTGTCCGGCTTATCCCCCTGCTTCTTGTGATTATCAGGACGATTATTACAAAAAGATAAGCAGTTATAATCTGCCACAAGGTTAGTTCAGCTACCCCGTTCATCATTAAGCTCCTGGCCGGTTATTTTGCCTTGGGCGACTCTGATAATAATATCTGAATATTTTCGAGCAATCGTTTTTGAATGAGTAACCATTATAATTGATTTTTTTTCTATGCGAGCCTTGTGGCAAATGGTTTCGATGACAATATCTGCACTGTCAGCGTCAAGTGCGGAAGAGGGCTCGTCCAGCAGAAAGACTTCAGGTTGCAGAAGAATAATGCGAGCAAGGGCTAGCCGTTGCTTTTCTCCTCCGGATAGCACGTTGACCGTAGTCTTCAAGTTTTTATCCAGCCCAACGCTTTCGAGAACCTGGTAAATCGCACTGTCGTGCGGAAAAGGACGTTTTTGAAATTTAAAAGGTGCGTTTAGGTTATCATGGATGCTTCCTTCAAACATCACCGGGTTTTGAGATAGCATAACTACCCGGCGACGATGCTCAACCGGATTAGTCTCTACTAAAGGAGTGCTGTTATAAAAAATCTTCCCTTCAGTTGGGGAGACCATTCTGTTTAGCATTTTAAGAATGGTAGTTTTTCCTCCTCCGCTTGGCCCGAAGAGGGTGGTGATCCCCCTGCCAACAGACAGATTGGGGATATCAATAACATCCCGATAACGGACGGATATAAAATCGAACAGGTTATGCTCTTTTTCCATCTAAATCCACCCTGCTGTTAATTAATGATGGAACTAAAGCTAGCACCTGGATAAACCTTTGTCAAAGTAAAAAGATCAGCCTGGAATATTCGTTGAGATTTGCTCCTGAATAAGAAAACAATCGCAGGGTGGTAGTTGTCCTCGCAAGCTAAAAAGCTGTTATTTAGTTGCCCGCAGATACCCGTTGTGCTATTATGACCGCTACAGCACTCATCAGCGGGTGTATCCCCACTCATTGTTCAGTAACCATTTGTTATATTATTTATTGGTTAATTAATTATAGAGAGGTTTCCGGGATGGAAAGAAAAGGTATAAAAATCACCGACCTGACATTACGTGATGGGCATCAGTCACTTCTGGCAACCCGAATGCGCACTGATGATATTCTGGAAATGGCTCCTGGTATGGACAAAGCCGGCTTTTACTCCCTGGAAGTATGGGGTGGGGCCACCTTTGATGTTCCTACCCGGTTTTTGAACGAAGATCCATGGGAGCGACTGGCTAAAATAAAAAAGGCTGCTCCCAATACCCCCCTGCAGATGCTTCTTCGCGGCCAGAACCTGGTAGGCTATCGCCATTACCCAGATGATGTAGTGGTTGAATTTGTAAAACATGCAGCCAAAACCGGTGTAGACATTTTCCGTGTGTTTGATGCTTTAAACGATGAGCGCAATTTTGAACCGGCGCTTTCTACCATTAAGGAATGCGGCAAACACGCCCAGCTCGCTATCAGTTATTCCCTGACTGAACGCAAGATGGGCGGACCGGTTTATAACCTCGACTACTATATTGAAAAAGCAGTCAAATTTGAGAAAATGGGCGCTGACTCCCTGTGTATCAAGGATATGGCTGGAATAATAAGCCCGGATGATGCCTATACCCTGGTAAAAGCGCTGAAAGAGAACATCAAGATACCGGTTAATATCCACAGTCATTATACGTCAGGCATGGCGTCCATGGCGTTTATGAAAGCCATTGAAGCCGGTGTTGATATGATTGACTGTTGTATAGCACCGTTCGCTCTTCGTACCTCACATCCGGCAGCCGAGCCCTTTGTAGCGGCTCTGGCCGGGACCGAATATGATACCGGCATTGACCTCAATCTACTTTTCGAGCTCGGCCAGAAACTGGAAGGAATCGTGCCAAAATATCGGGATTTTATGGACAATACAAAGATGTCCTCTATCGATACTGCAGTACTGATGCACCAGGTTCCCGGCGGCATGATTTCGAACCTCGTGTCCCAGTTGCGTGAAGCCAATGCACTGGATAGGATCAATGAGGTATATGAGGAACTGCCGAAGGTTCGAAAAGAACTCGGATACCCGCCACTGGTTACTCCTACCAGCCAGATTGTAGGAATCCAGGCGGTGCAAAACGTTCTCTTCGGTCGTTATAAAGTGGTTTCCGCCCAGGTTAAAGACTATGTTTATGGATTGTACGGGAGGCCACCGAGGCCAATTGATCCTGATGTTCAGAAACAGGTGCTGAAAGGTTACGAGAGGGGAGAAAAACCTATCACCTGCCGCCCGGCCGATGTGCTTGATCCTGAATTGGAATTAGCAAAGGCAGCTGTTGGAGAACTGACTGAAGATATTGGAGATGTTTTAGTATACGCACTCTATCCAACCACTGGTTTGCGTTTCCTCAAATGGAAGTATGGCAAGGAAGTGCCGCCGCTGGAAACGGAAGGGAAGAGCCTGGAAGATATTAAAAGAGAAGATGACCTTGTGGCCAAGGCTAAGAGCGGCAAGCTGGTGGAGGCGGGTAGTGCACAGGCGGCTGGAACATCTGGATTCAGGCATTATAATGTCTATGTTGGCGACAATGTTTTGACCATCGGCGTCGAGGAGGTTGAGGAGGGCGCTGAGCCGCGCCAGCATATTGTAGCCATGCCTTCCCCGGTAAAGAAAGCTTCTGTTGCAGCTGATGTAGTTACTGAGCCTGAGCCAGCAGGCGACGAAACCGGTGTGCTTGCTCCAATGCCGGGAATTATTATCCGCTATGAAGTAAAAGAAGGTGATAAAGTAAAAACGGGTGACAACGTCGTAGTCCTTGAAGCTATGAAGATGGCTATCGACTTGCCTTCTCCCTGTGATGGTACTATTAAAAAATTAAACTTCAAAGGCGGCGATTATGTCGCTCGCGATGATGTTTTGGCTGTCATAGGGTAATTAATTTATCTGATTTTGTTAATTAATATATGAGGATGGAAACTACGATTGGGTAAAACTCTTGCAGAGAAAATACTTTCAGAAAAATCCGGCGGTTCGCGCAAGGCTGGTGATATAGCTATCTCGCGTGTTGATTTGGCTTTCGTCCAAGATACCACTGGTCCGCTGACGATACGGGCTTTCAGAGAAGCCGGCTTTTGCGAGCTTGCCAACCACGAAAAGACCGTGTTGTTTTTAGACCATGCTGCTCCCAGCCCAAACTGGCAGCTTTCAAATGACCATGTGTTTATGCGCTCATTCGCCAGGGAGACAGGATGTATTCTTTCTGATGTTGGAGAAGGAGTCTGCCACCAGATAGTGGCAGAAAAGCTGGCTAAACCTGGTGATGTGATAGTAGGAGCTGATTCTCACACAGTTACTGCTGGTGGACTTGGTGCTTTTGCTACCGGAATGGGTTCTTCGGACGTTGCTGTTGCATTTGCTCTTGGTAAAACCTGGTTCAGGGTTCCGGATACCCTCTTTATTGAGCTTGCCGGTAAATTATTCCCCGGAGTGTACGCCAAGGACCTGATCTTGCATCTTATAGGTAAGATAGGAGCTGACGGAGCGACCTACAAGGCGCTCGAGTTTGGCGGAGGCGGCATAAGCAAAATGCCGGTTACCGATCGTCTTACTATTGCAAACATGGCGGTAGAAGCTGGCGCTAAGGTTGGCCTGTTTCCCTCGGATGAAATGACCTACGAATATCTTAAAAGTCTGGGGCGAGAAAAGGACTATAAGCCTCTTTCTCCAGACTCTGATGCTGAATACGTAGAAAGAAAAAAGATAGATCTGGCTAGTCTTGAGCCGACAGTATCCCAACCTCATACTGTAGATAATACTGCTCTTGCCAAAGATCTCAACAATATAATTATAGATCAGGTTGTAATCGGCACCTGCACTAATGGTCGCTTGGAAGATTTGGAAATTGCAGCGTCTATATTGAAAGGCCGGCGCCGTCACTCCCGTACAAGGCTAATTATCGGGCCAGCGTCACCCAAGGTGCTTAGAGAAGGCGTAAAAAAGGGCTATATTGATACATTGCTTGCTGCCGGAGCGATTATACTGCCTCCTGGTTGTGGACCTTGTCTTGGTCTTCACCAGGGTGCTCTTGGGGATGGGGAAGTATGTCTTTCCACGGCCAACCGCAATTTTAAGGGACGAATGGGTAATCCCAAAGGGAACATTTACCTTGCCAGCACTGCTACTGCAGCAGCCTCGGCTATAACCGGTAAAATTACTGATCCGAGGGAGATGCTGTAATGTTAAAAGGAAAAGCCTTTAAATTTGGCGATAATATTTCAACTGATCACATCGTACCCGGTCGACTTGCCCATTTGCGCTCCAACCTGCCGGAATTGGCAAAGCATGTACTTGAAGACGCTGACCCCAATTTTGCCACGAATGTTAAACCGGGAGATTTTGTAGTGGGTGGTTCCAATTTTGGGCTCGGTTCCAGCCGGGAACATGCCCCCCTGGTTATTAAAATGGCAGGGGTGAGTGCAGTCCTGGCCAAATCGGTGGCACGTATTTTCTTCCGGAATGCTATTAACCGTGGCCTTCCAGTGTTGATTTGTGATACAGATAATATATCAGATGGTGATGAACTTGAAGTTGATATGGAGGCGGGGAGGATAAAGAACCTTACCAGCGGTAAAGTCATTGCTTTCAAGCCAATACCCGCTTTTATGCTGAGCATTCTAAACGAGGGTGGTTTGGTGCCCTATATCACCAAACATGGCGATTTTAAAGCCTAGTTTAACGAATTCAGGAGGAATTTTTCCTATGACGTATAATATTACCCTGATTCCCGGAGATGGTATTGGGCCGGAGCTGACCGAAGCTACTATACGAGTGTTGGAGGCTACCGGGATTAAATTTAAATGGGATATAGTCAATGCCGGAGTTGATGTAATAGGAGAATATGGGACCCCGCTTCCTGAACATGTTATCGAATCAATCCGGAAAAATCGGGTTGCACTCAAGGGGCCTATTACCACACCAGTGGGGTATGGGTTCAGGAGTGTAAATGTATCACTCAGAAAAATCCTTGATCTGTACACCTGTCTGCGTCCCTGTAAAAGCTATGCCGGTACACCCACATATTTTAATAATGTAGATATTGTAATTGTACGGGAAAACACTGAAGACCTTTATGCTGGCATTGAGTTTGAGCAGGGCAAGAGTGAAACTGCTGAGATAATTCAGATGGTGGAAAAACTTACCGGTAATCAGCTGCGTAAAGACTCGGGTATTTCCATTAAGCCTATTTCTGTAACTGGAACCGAACGGATCGCCCGGTTTGCATTTGAATATGCTCGTAAGAACAATCGGAAAAAAGTCACCGCGTTGCACAAAGCTAATATCATGAAATACTCTGACGGGCTATTTCTGGCCGTTGCCAGGGAAGTAGCGCAGAAGTATCCCGATATCGAGTTTGAAGATCGTATCATCGATAATATGACCATGCAGATGGTAAAAAATCCTGCCCAGTTTGATGTCCTTCTTTGCCCCAATCTTTACGGGGATATCATCTCTGATCTTGGTGCAGGCTTGATTGGCGGTCTGGGGCTAGCCCCGGGAGCTAACATTGGTGATGAGGCGGCTTTATTCGAGCCGACTCATGGTAGTGCCCCCAAATATAAAGGGATGAACAAGGTAAATCCGATGGCCCAAATGCTTTCCGGAGTTATGATGCTCAAGCATTTAAAGGAAAACGAAGCCGCAGAAAGAATAGAAAAAGCAATTGCCGCGGTTGTCAGGGAGGGCAAAAGTATCACTTACGACCTTCTTCCGGAAGAACGGCGCAATCAGGCGGTCGGGACCTCCCAGGTTGCTGATGCCATTATAGAGAAACTGGGGTAGAAGAATGCCAAAAGTAAGTATTATTGGTGCTGGAAATGTCGGCGCTACAGCTGCACAGAGACTTTTAGAAAAGAACCTCTGTGATGTAGTTCTACTGGATATCGTGGAAGGCCTGCCGCAGGGCAAAGCCCTGGATATGGCTCATTCAGCTCATATCCTGGGATTAACTCACCATATTTCCGGGACTAACGATTACCTGGATACTGCCGGCTCGGATATTGTCATTATCACGTCCGGTGCGGCACGCAAGCCTGGCATGACACGTGACCAGCTAGTAGGAATTAATGTAAAAATTGTCGGTGAAGTGGTGGAAAAGGCGGCAGCGGTATCTCCGCAGGCAATATTACTGGTGGTGACCAATCCAGTAGATGTTATGACCTACCTGGCAATTAAGAAGAGCGGATTTGGGCCCAGACGCGTGATTGGGCTTTCTGGGGTTTTAGATAGTTCTCGTTTGGCTTACCTCATTTCCCGCGAGCTCAACGTACCTGTTACCGATGTTACCGCATATGTCTGGGGTGAACATGGCCAGCAAATGGTGGTTATCCCCCGATTGAATACTGTTAGAGGGATTCCGATTACTAAAATGCTTCCGAACAATATTATTTCCAATTTGGTACAACGCACAGTCGGTTCGGGTGCTGAAGTAGTTGAACTGCTCAAGAGTTCCAGCGCTTACTATGCGCCCTCTGCAGCTGTGATACGTATGGCTGAAGCTATTCTGAAAGATTCACACGAAGTATTGCCCTGTGCAGCTTACCTGGATGGGGAGTATGGTCTGAGCGATGTAGTTTGCGGAGTACCGGTTAAGTTGGGTAGAAACGGTCTGGAGAGTATAATCGAAATTGATTTGACTCCTGAAGAACGCAGGCAATTGGCTCAATCTGCCAGTACTATCAGAAAGATGGTTATCGACTCCGGTTTAGCATAATCCCCTTGCCGTTGGCTTTCGGTTAATAAAAAAGCTGGCAATAACTCCTATTAATTCTATCTATCTTGAATGGGACAAGCGCATCAAGCGATCTTTGCCTGTCTGGTTATCTGGTATAATAAGTTTATGTCGAATAATAAACTGGTTCTTTTTGATGGCAATGCTCTGATTCATCGCGCTTATCATGCCCTTCCCCCTCTCACTGACAGAAGTGGAGAGATAGTAAACGCAGTGTATGGTTTCACCTCTATGCTGCTTAAGGTGTTAGAGGAAATAGATCCCGAATATGCCGCGGTTGCTTTTGATAAAAAAGCCCCTACCTTTCGTCATAAGATCTCTGACGTATACAAAGCTAATCGACCGGAGACTCCCGAGGATTTAGCCCCCCAATTTGATAAAGTTCGTCATTTGGTAAAGGCTTTTAACCTACCCCTTTTTGAGATGGACGGATTCGAAGCCGATGATATTCTTGGAACTCTCAGTAATCAGGCAAAAAATACCGGGGTTGAAGTAATCATAGTCACCGGAGACGCTGATGTCATGCAATTAGTGAGTCCGGGTGTAAGGATTTTATACCCAAAAACAGGCCGTCAATTTAGTGACACTATTCTTTATGGAGAAGAAGAAGTTGAAGCAAAATTCGGGGTAAAGCCTGAACTGGTAGCGGATTATAAAGCCCTGGTGGGGGATGCATCTGATAATATTCGTGGCGTGCCGGGTATTGGTCCAAAAACAGCGGTAAAACTCCTCAATGATTATGGTGGAATTGAGGAAATTTACCGCAACATTACGAAAATTGAACCGCAAAGAATCAGGCAATTGCTAACCGAAAACGAGAGAGCTGCGCGCGAGAGCAGAGTTCTTGCGACAATCGTCATCGACATGCCCCTGGTTTTGGATTTAAAACAATGCCGCCTTCGCCAATATGACCGAAGTCAGGTGATTGAACTCTTTCAGCGCCTTGCCTTTTCCAGCCTTATTGGCAAGCTGCCTGAGCAGGAACAGGAGCAAGAGTACGGCGGAGGCTTGAATAGCACCCAAGCTATGGTCGAAAGCAATAAACCTGATAAATGTGAATATACTGTAGTAAACACCCCCGACCTACTGGAAAAACTGGTTGGCGATCTGGCAAAGTCAGGCAGCTTTGCCTTTGATACCGAAACTACAGGGCTTGATTTGGCTAACTCCCCTGTTGTTGGCGTTTCATTTTCATGTATGCCGGGAAAAGCCTGTTATATTCCGGTTGGACATGTTGGTTGGGAACAAATCAGTCAGCTGGATACCCGAGAAGTGTCCAGGGTTTTAAAACCGGTTATGGAAGATCAATCAGTAAAAAAAATTGCCCATAACGCCAAGTTTGATATTGAAGCACTCGCCGGTCTGGGCATTGAAGTGAGCGGCTTGTCTTTCGATACCATGGTTGCTGCACATCTCCTGGGGGAAAAAGCTCTTGGCCTGAAAGAACTGGCCTTTAATCGGCTTGGCGTAGAAATGACTCATCTGAAAGAGATCATTGGTACCGGCTCAAAGCAGATCAACATGAGTCAGGTGGAGGTTTCGGCTGCTTCTGAATATGCCTGTGCGGATGCTGATATCACCCTTCGTCTTGCTGAAATATTTACCAGAGAACTTAAAGAACAACAGCTTTATACACTATTTACGGATGTTGAAATGCCCTTGCTTCCGGTGCTTATCAGTATGGAGCAAGCCGGGATTTTATTGGATACCCGTCTTTTAGATGATCTTTCGCATCGATTGGCAAAGCGACTCATTGAACTTGAAGCTAGTATCTATAACGATACCGGTCATCGTTTTAATATAAACTCTCCCCGCCAGTTGGGACAGGTGTTGTTTGATGACTTGAAGCTGCTAGGTGGAAGAAAAACAAAGAGTGGTTATTCTACTGATGCCGCTGTACTGGAATCCCTCAAGGGTGCTCATCCGGTTGTAGATAAAGTAATTGAATTTCGTACACTTGCCAAATTGAAGACAACCTATATCGACGCTCTTCCTGGTATGGTAAATCCTTCCACCAGCCGGCTGCATACCAGTTTTAATCAGACTCGCACTGCCACCGGCAGGCTGTCGTCATCCGATCCGAATCTGCAAAATATTCCGGTACGTGGAGAGCTCGGCCGCGAGATTCGACAGGCATTTATTGCACCGGAAGGTTCGGTTTTACTATCGGGCGATTATTCCCAGATTGATCTTAGGGCACTGGCACATCTGTCTGGTGATCCGGTTTTGGTAGACACCTTTAAACGCAATGAAGACGTTCACACTGCTACTGCAATGCAGCTGTTTGGAGTTGGAGGCGTTGAAGTGACTCCGGATATGAGGCGTCTTGCCAAGACGGTCAATTTTGGTGTCATATATGGTATGAGTGGTTATGGTCTTGAACAGGCCACTGAGTTGAGCCGCCAGGAAGCAGAACAATTTATCGCTACATATTTTGAAAAATATCCCGGGATCAAAAAGTACCTGGAAGAGACCAAAGAACTTGCACGTAGTCAGGGTTATGTACAGACAGTTCTTGGCCGCAGGCGCATGATTCCGGAGATTAACTCACCCAATCGTAATATCCGGGAAGCGGCTGAGCGTATGGCAATTAACATGCCAGTTCAGGGCACATCTGCAGATATAGTCAAGGTTGCGATGATCAACCTTGATCGTGAAATTCACAATCGTGGTTTGAGCACCCGGATGCTTCTCCAGGTTCATGACGAGCTGATTTTTGAGGTGCCTGAAGGAGAAATCGGATCAGTATCAAAGATGGTTCAGGGTTGTATGGCCAGTGCCATCAAGCTGGACGTTCCCGTAAAGGTGGATCTCAAGGCTGGCAAAAACTGGGGAGATATGGAGTCATTGGGTGCCTGAGCTTCCGGAAGTTGAAACTATTCGCCGGGAGTTATTGCCGTTAGTTATTGGACGGCGGATTGTCGGAGTAGAACCGTTTTGGGATAAAACACTCAAGGGTGCAAACGCTGCCGATTTTAATAAACTTTTTGCCGGCCGCGTTATTAATAGTCTTGAAAGACGAGGAAAATATCTCATTTTTAAGTTGGAAGACGACAAATGTTTTTCAATTCACTTCAGGATGACCGGCTCAATAATCACTGGTGCTGGTGATGGAAACCTGCCTCGTTATTGCCGGGCGATAATCAGGCTGGATGGGAAACTCTCCCTGTTTTTTATCGATCCCCGCAAATTTGGCTGCATTGAAGTCCTTGATAGCTGTGATAGCGCTCTTTCCAGATTGGGCCCCGAACCGCTGGATGACTCATTTAGTCCGGAAATGCTTGAAAAAATACTATCAGGCCGCAAGACCCCGATCAAATCGGCGCTTTTAAACCAGCATAATATTGCCGGTATAGGTAACATGTACGCTGATGAAGCCCTTTTTCAGGCGCGTATTCATCCTCTCAGGCCTGCTGACAAAATCAGCAGTGAAGAAGTCCAATTGCTTTATGATGCAATCAGATCTGTGTTAACGCAAGCTATAGAGCGCAAGGGGGCGACAGTATCCGATTATACTCGCCCGGGAGGAGAAGCTGGCAGGGCACAGGACGACTTTTGCGTTGCCCATCGGCGTGGTTGTAATTGTCCTCTTTGCAATAATCCGATTGAAAGAACGGTAGTTGGCCAGCGTGGGACTTATTTTTGTCCGGTGTGTCAGCCCCGGGGCTGACACACAAACATAACTGTCAAATATTCTCTTTGCCCGGTCAATACAAGCACATTTACAGTCCATTTATTACAGTCCGTGTCCTGGTGTGCTGCTTAATAGTTGTAAAGATGCAGTCGGTGGAGAATATAATGCTATATAAAAATATTTCGGTATAATGAAAAAATTTAATCTGCTACAAGGGGGACGGATTTGAGTTCAAGAGATATTATCAAACCGGTGGTTATGGTTATCGGTCTTGTAATATGTGGGCTTGCAGCCGGTTTCTTGGCTGCGTTCATTGCTTCACGCGTTTTCGAAGGAGATGCTGGCGGATGGGGCGGTCTTGTCGGGGCTATAGTTGGAATGGCGGCAGGTTACCCCCTTGGGGTAGTACTGGGTATGGTGGCAACCAGGTGGATAATCAAGTATCCCGGTTCGCTCTTATTGGGAATACCAGGTGTACTGATTGTGCCGGTACTTTGTTTTGCTCTTGCCGAGTTGATCGGTAATCCGGACTTTATTTTTGGATCTATGTTTATTGTATCTCCTCTAGTGGGTACAATAGCATATCACCTTAGAAGATAGAAGTTGGAGGCGACGAGCGGATTTGAACCGCTGAATGGGGGTTTTGCAGACCCCTGCCTTACCACTTGGCTACGTCGCCTGTTAAATCCGCAAAACGGGGCAGAATATCTGCCCCGGCAAACTGCTGGAGCGGAAGACGAGATTCGAACTCGCGACCTCCTCCTTGGCAAGGAGGCATTCTACCGCTGAACTACTTCCGCTTATACATTGTTAATGGTGCCGAGAGTGGGATTTGAACCCACACGAGCTAAACGCTCACTAGCCCCTCAAGCTAGCGTGTCTGCCATTCCACCACCTCGGCAGAAAAATCTGGCAGGAGCGGAAGGACTCGAACCCTCGACCGGCGGTTTTGGAGACCGCTGCTCTACCAACTGAGCTACACTCCTAAGCCAAGGACATATAATACCATAAAACGGCTTGATTTGTAACCCTGGCTGCCGGACAGTAGCGGTCATGCTCCAATCACAGAGTACCATTATATTTTATTATGCCTGTCTTCGTCCAGAGCGATTGCCAGCTACGCTTGTTAGAGGTCAATGCCCAGCATGCCAAAGATTCCCTTGAAACCAAAATACCCGGTATATGCGATTAGTGTACATTTAATAAGCTTGCCGGCGAAGGTTATTGCCGCATACCGCTTGATGCCGAAACGCGATGCTCCCATCATCAGCGAAGCTGGGTAAAAAAATGGATTCATTATGGCTGAGAGCAGGAAAAGGGTGATACGGCCCCTTTTTTCTATCAGGGAGGATATTTTATCGCTCAGGCGCTTCCACCAGCCTGATTTGGGTGCAGAAAAGGGAGCGCTCCCGCCCACTCCGGTTACGTAAATACTCAATGCCCCCAGGGTTTCTCCCAGGGAACATATTCCTCCAACAAAAATAGGGCCGAGAACATCCGGTCCTATTAGAGGTTTTACTACGCCGCCCAGCGCAAACTGCACTGCCAGCATGGGCACCGGAACAAGAACCGTAGCACTGCCTAATGCACTGATAACAAATCCGCCGGCATATCCATAACCAGCTATGCGGTATATGGCGTCCCAGTTTAAAGCCAGCGCGGCTCCTAGTCCGAGAGTGAATATTATGGTCAAGATGGCAATCGCATATTGCCATCTGTTTCTGTTCCGGGTGCCAGAGTTCTCAATTTCCGGTTTTGGATTTTGTATATGTTCCGGCATTAATAAACATTGTTCCTTTCTGGAGTTAGAGTTTCTTAACAGGTGGTAATTAATGTCCCTGTTTATTAATAGAAGACTGCAGGTTGTCCAGTCTCTTTTCTAATTCTTCTTTATCTTTCTGCAGCTCGGCAAGCTGTCGGCTCATTCTCAAGATAATCTCAACTCCGGCCAGGTTGACTCCAAGCTCGTCCATCAGGGTTTTAACCTTGCGTATAAGCATCAAGTCATAGTCTGAATAAAGCCTGATGTTACCAGGAGAACGTGCCGGTTTTACTATACCAATCTTTTCATAATATCGCAGGGTATACGTTTGAGTTCCAAGCATTTCGGCTGCAATGCTAATTACGTAACGAGGTCTATTTTCTTTTTCCATACTCATTATTCTTCAAGCCGGTTATGCCGGTCTCAATTCCTTAAGATTTTCGAATAACCGCTTTTCTTCTGGCGTTAACCTGGTTGGCAAAACGACTTTTACGTGAGCAATTAAATCACCGCTGCCTGGTTTACCAAGATGTGGCATTCCTCGACCTGCCAATTTGAAGCTGCGGTTGTTCTGTGTTTCTGCCGGGATTTTCAACGCCAATACTTTTCCGTCGGGAGTAGGAATATTCACTTCACCGCCCAGGATGGCTGTAAGTAGAGGTACATCGACTGTGACATGCAAATCATCATCAATACGCTCAAACTTAGGGTGAGGTTTAACCTTTACAGAAATGAAAAGGTCTCCAGGTAGCCCGCCAGCAAAACCCACACCACCTTTACCGGCAAGACGGACCCTTGAGCCAGTTCGTACTCCAGCCGGAACCTTGACTTCGAGCCTTTTAACTTGCCGGGTAGTCCCGGAGCCATGGCAGCGGGAACAGGCTGTATTGTTGGTAACGCCGGTCCCATTGCAGGCAGGACAAGCCCCCTCGGCTTCCAGGCTAAGCAGACGGTTGGTTCCGGTAAAAGCCTCTTGCAGGGTGATCTCTACAGGGTATTCTATATCCTGGCCTTTTTGGGGGCGGGTACGGCGCTTGTGACGGCCAAAAAGTTCTTCAAAGATACTCCCAAGGTCGCCGGTTTCTGTTCTGAAATGAGCACTGCCGGTGCCGCTAGATCCGCTGAAATCGAATCCTTCGAATGGGTTTCCCCCTGTTCGGGTTTTTGAAAATTGGTCGGCATATTGCCATTGCTCACCGAACTGATCGTACTTTTTACGCTTTTGGGCATCATGAAGTACTTCATAGGCCTTGCTTATTTCTTTAAACTTGTCCTCAGCTTCCTTGTTGTTGGGATTTACATCCGGATGATATTTGCGGGCAAGTTTGCGGAAAGCTTGCTTTATTTCCTTTTCTGAAGCTTCGCGGTTAATTCCCAGGATTTTATAATAGTCTTTTTCTGCCACGATCAATCACCCTTGGTAACAATTATAAATGGCAGATATTAACCTGTCAAAACAAGTTTAGTATTATTAATAAACGTTTGTTAAACATTATTCAACGAGAGGTTTGAATAAATATGATCCAAGTACAATAAAGAAAAAATAAATAAAAATACTTGACACATACTTCGTGCGATACCTATAATTAACCAACATGTTCCCCCGCTATTTAGCGCTCTCAATCTAAATTTATGTTGTGCTTCGTGGCAAAATTCTTATCCAAAGATTCCGGGTAAATATTGCGTATAGATTGATATTATGACCAAATATATTTTTGTAACTGGCGGTGTTGTAAGTTCTGTAGGCAAGGGTATCACAGTTGCCTCGATTGGCAATATCCTTAAAAGCCGGGGGATAGAAGTTTCGGTACAAAAACTCGACCCCTATTTAAATGTCGATCCTGGTACCATGTCTCCTTATCAGCATGGCGAAGTCTTTGTAACCAAAGATGGGGCTGAGACCGATCTCGATCTTGGTAATTATGAGCGTTTTATAGATATTGAGCTAACGGCTATATCCAATACGACCTCTGGCCAGATTTATTCTTCGGTTATCACCAAAGAAAGGCGTGGAGACTATCTTGGCGGAACGATACAGGTTGTCCCTCATGTAGTAGGTGAAATTAAACAGTATTTTTTGCGCCTGGCTGATATTTCCCAGGCTGACGTTATACTGGTTGAAGTGGGCGGTACAGTTGGGGACATTGAAGGCCAGCCTTTCCTTGAAGCGATCCGGCAGATGCGCAAAGATGTCGGGCGGGATAACGTACTGTATGTACATGTTACTCTGTTGCCCTATATCTCCACCACCAAGGAGCTTAAGACCAAACCTACCCAGCACAGTGTGAATGAATTGCGCCGCATAGGTATCCAGCCGGATATCATCGTTTGCAGGAGTGACTATCCAATTTCTGACAGTATCAGGGACAAGCTTTCCCTGTTTTGTGATGTTGAACGGGAGGCGGTGATTCCTCTCCCCAACGTTGAGACAATTTACGAAGTTCCGCTAGTGCTTGAGGCGGAACACGCCGGGGACCTGATTGTTAAAAGGCTGGGGCTCAATGCCCGCCCTTCAGACTTGAATGATTGGCGGCATATGGTATCCCTGCTTAAAAAACCGGCTACTTCGGTTAATATTGCCCTGGTTGGCAAGTATATTGAATTGGAAGATGCTTATTATTCAGTAAGAGAAGCTCTCTGCCACGCAGGACTACACAACTCTTGCTGTATTAATATTGAATGGATTCATTCGGAAGACCTAGAAAAGAACGGTGTTGAGCATTACCTGCGGGATGTACAAGGTATCCTGATTCCGGGCGGGTTTGGTATCAGGGGTATTGAAGGTATGATTAAAGCAGCTGCATATGCCCGGGAGAATCGTATTCCTTATTTTGGTTTATGTCTTGGAATGCAGGTGATGGTGATTGAATATGGCCGGTTTGTGCTGAAAGATCCAAAGGCCAATTCATCAGAATTCGATCCTGAAACAGCTAATCCTGTAATCGACCTGATGCCGAAACAGAAAAATCTCCCGGACAAAGGTGGAACGATGAGGCTGGGCAATTATTCCTGTTCGATACTTCCCGGAACGCTGGCTGCTCAGGCCTATGGTAAATCGATGGTAGTTGAGCGCCATCGGCATCGTTATGAGTTTAACAACGATTACAGGGAGCTATTCCAGAAGGAAGGGATGATCTACAGTGGGCTTTCTCCGGATGAGACACTGGTTGAGATATGTGAGTTGAAAGACCATCCATGGATGCTGGGAACTCAATTCCACCCAGAATTCCTTTCACGCCCGCAACGACCCCATCCATTATTCTGCGGGTTTGTTGAAGCTGCTAAACAGGTTCTCAGGGAAGGCGCTCAACCGACCCTGCCTTTAAACCAGTAGAACACTGCGGAGGTAAAAATACGTGCGCATTTTTCTGGATACAGCCAACGTCGAAGAGATTGCCCATGGGGTAAAAATCGGCGTGGTTAGTGGAGTTACTACCAATCCTTCCCTGGTATCAAAAGAAGGTTGCCGGAGCTATCAGGAGCTGGTGCAAAAGATTTGCACTGTAACCTCTGGTGATGTTTCCGTTGAAGTTACAGAAGAAAACGTGGAGGGTATGCTTGCCCAGGCACGGCAGATTTCGAAATGGGCTCCCAATGTCGTGGTAAAAATTCCGGCTACTGAACCGGGGCTTGAAGCCACTTCGATATTGACCAGGGAAGGTATCAGGATTAATATGACCCTTTGTTTTTCATTGAATCAGGCTTTGCTGGCTGCGCTGGCAGGAGCCAGTTATATTAGCCCATTTGTCGGAAGGTTAGATGATATTGGGGAAGACGGTATGGCGCTTATAGCTGATATTGTTAATCTTTATAATCGGCATGCTTATGAAACAAAAGTGCTTGCAGCAAGTATTCGTCATCCCTATCACGTATTGCATGCTGCCAGGGTTGGTGCTCATGTAATTACTATGCCATACAATGTACTAAAACAAATGATTAAACACCCCCTGACCGATATAGGTATTGAGCGCTTTCTTTCAGATTGGCGTCAATCGGGTTCGGCCTTCAGCTAGAGAGGTAAATA
This sequence comes from Dehalococcoidales bacterium, assembly GCA_028717385.1. Lineage (NCBI taxonomy): Bacteria > Bacillati > Chloroflexota > Dehalococcoidia > Dehalococcoidales > Dehalococcoidales bacterium. The sequence continues at coordinate 82,787 of JAQUNW010000002.1, forward strand.
TGGAAATCAGTCAATTGGAAAATAAAACTCGCGAAGAGTTACTTGAAATTGCTAAAGAAAGCGGACTTTCGAATTATACCAGTTTGAAGAAGCAGGATATTGTTCTGCGTCTTCTTAAGGCTAGTGCCGAACAGCAAGGCAACTTGTTCTGCAATGGCATCCTGGATATTATGGCCGACGGTTATGGATTTTTAAGGCAGGAGAGTTTGCTTCCCGGTAATTCCGATATATATGTCTCGCAATCTCAGATTCGACGTTTTGGATTACGCACTGGTGACATGGTAATAGGCCAGGGCAGACCAGCCAAGGCTGGAGAGAAATATTTTAGCCTGCTAAGGGTAGAGGCGATAAACGGACTTGATCCGGAACAAGCCAAGGGCAGGCCGCATTTTGGATCTCTGACTCCGACTTATCCGGATGAACTCGTTGATCTTGAAACCTCACCGGCCAATCTCTCGACTCGTCTGATAAATCTGATTGCCCCGATCGGCAGAGGGCAGCGCGGGCTTATCGTGTCCCCTCCTAAAGCTGGAAAAACGATGTTGTTAAAAGCCATCGCTAATGCGGTTACTGCTAAATATAACGACATTCATCTGATGGTATGTCTTATCGGGGAGAGACCTGAAGAAGTTACCGACATGAAACGTTCTGTTAGGGGCGAGGTAATTAGTGCCACCTTTGATGAAGCAGTTGAAAACCAGACCAGAGTGAGCGAGCTTGCACTGGAAAGAGCTAAACGACTAGTTGAGGGCGGTAAAGACGTTTTCATTTTGCTTGACGGTATTACCCGTCTTACCAGGGCATACAACTTGGCAATGCCTTCTAGCGGCCGCACCTTGTCTGGCGGACTTGATCCAGCAGCTTTGCATCCGGCCAAACGCTTTTTTGGAGCCGCTCGCAATGTTGATGAAGGAGGAAGTCTGACTATTATTGCCACCTGCTTGATAGATACCGGCTCTCGAATGGATGATCTTATCTATGAAGAGTTCAAGGGTACGGGCAACATGGAATTGCACCTTGATCGCAAACTGGCCGAGCGGCACACATTCCCAGCAATTGACATCCTTCGTAGTGGTACACGGCGTGACGATTTGCTTATTGACGAATCAGTGCAGAAGCAAATCTGGTTACTTAAACGCATGATATCTATGATGTCATCTGACTCGGTGAATTCAACTGAAACCACTGAGCGCATTCTTGAGCGAATGGCTAGAACCAGCAGCAACGCTGAATTTTTAACCAAACTGGGCAAGGATTCGGCTTAAAAACAAGTAAGGGCGGTTTCCAATCCGGAGCCGCCCATTTTTGTTTACTATCATGCCTTGGGAAGTAAAAGCTTTAATTGAGTATTTCCCGGGAATTCTGTTATACTCTTAAGTCGCGCCCCCATCGTCTAGAGGACTAGGACAGCGGCCTTTCAAGCCGTCAACAGGGATTCGAATTCCCTTGGGGGCATTTACTTTAATCCTTTTGTTTTTATTCCCAAACACCAGAGCCATTAGTAATTTATATTTGCGGTTTTTTATCTCTCAAGGGTTTGAGTAGATATTCCAGACCGTTTACTTTAATCTCATAGATACTTGATAGCAAAAATCCCAGCTTCCCCGATGGAAAACCATTACGACTAAACCAAACCAGATATGGTTCCGGCAGATCGCACAGTAAACACCCTTTATACTTTCCATACGGCATATGTGTGTTTGCCAGCTCCAGAAGCACCCGTGAATTACTCGTGTTGTATTTATCCTGCTCCATTCAGTTATCCGGCAGGAATTGTGTCTGTCTTCATAGAAAGCGCAATCCTTTTAAGTTTTGCATCTATATCTAATACTGTTACCGTTACTGCCTGGTTGACACTTACTATATCAGCAGGGTTTCTTACAAAGCTATCTGCAAGCTGGGAAATATGCACCAGGCCGTCCTGGTGGACGCCTATATCAACAAACGCTCCAAAATTGGTGACATTGGTGACAATTCCGGCTAGTTTCATGCCGGGCTTGAGGTCTGCGATCGTGCGGATAGAACTGTCGAAACAGATGCTCTCGAATTTTTGACGTGGATCTCGTCCAGGCCTGGCGAGCTCGGTCAGGATGTCATTTATTGTCGGCAGTCCGTGTTTATCGCTGATGTATTTCTCTGACTGTATCAAGCTGCGTTTGTCTTCGTGGTGTATCAGGCTGATTACACTACAGCCAGAATCTGCAGCCATACGATCTACGATGGCATAGCTTTCCGGGTGGACTCCACTTGCATCTAAAGGATTTTCACTTTCGTCTATCCGTAAAAATCCGGCAGCAAGCTCAAAGGCTTTCGCACCCAGCCGCGGTACTTTTTTAAGCTCTTCCCGGCTGCGGAAAGGGCCATTTTCTCGGCGATATCTGATAATATTGGCGGCAAGGGCTGGGCCGAGTCCGGAAACATAGGTGAGTAGCTGCTGGCTGGCGTTGTTGACCTTGACGCCTACTTCATTAACACAACTCATAACGGTTTCGTCCAGCTTGTCTTTTAACTTAACCTGATCAACATCATGCTGGTATTGGCCTATACCTATAGCTTTTGGATCGATCTTGACGAGTTCTGCCAGCGGGTCCTGGAGACGCCTGCCAATCGATACTGCTCCGCGAACAGTTATGTCGTGATGGGGAAATTCTTCGCGGGCAATGGCAGAAGCAGAGTACACCGACGCACCCCCCTCATTTACTATTACTACCGGAATGTTTGCCGGTATTTGTAGCGAGTGGATAAAATCAGCCGTTTCCCTGCTTGCGGTGCCGTTACCAATAGCGATAGCCTCTATATCGTAGTGTTCGATCATCTCCTGTACAATATGCGAGGCTTGTCTGGAGATTTCTTCTGATCTACCAATATATATCACAGCATCTGCCATCAATCCTCCCTGCCGGTCAATAGCTGCCAACTTACAACCGGTGCGGTAGCCGGGATCAATAGCCAGCACTGAACGTTGTCCAAGGGGAGGAGACATCAGAGTGTTTCGCAGATTACGGGCAAAAACTTTCAGCGCTTCTTCGTCTGCGCGTTCCTTTATTTGTTTACGAATATCATTTTCAATCGAGGGGGACAACAGCCGGGAGTAAGAGTCTTTTATGGCATTATCTACCTGTTCACAGGATAACCCGCTGCCCCTTATGAATAGGCTTCGAAGCAGGGACAGAGCCTTAAATTCGGGAGGCTGGATTTTGATTTTTAAAAAACCTTCGCTTTCGCCTCTCAACATGGCAAGCACACGATGCGAAGGGGCTTTTTTTATTGGCTCCTGCCAATCGAAATAGTTACTGTATTTAAGGCCTTCTTCTTCCTTGCCTTTGGCTACTTTGGATTCGATAATTCCTTCCTGGAAAAACAGGCGCCGTATAAGCCTGCGAGCATTGGCATCTTCGCTTATCCATTCGGCGATAATATCGCGTGCGCCGGCAACGGCCGCTTCGGCGGTTTCAATACCTTTCCCAGGGTCAATATAAGCAAGCGCTTCCTGGCATGGGTTTACGGCCTTCAAGCTGAATATTCTTTCGGCAAGCGGTTCAAGGCCTTTTTCCCTGGCGATTGTTGCCTTGGTCCGTCGTTTGGGGCGGTAAGGCAGATAGATATCCTCAAGCTCGGGCAGAGAGGAGCAGGCATTGACAGTTTCATTCAAACTCTCTGTGAGTACGCCCTGTTCTTCAAGCGATTTTAATACTGCTTCGCGCCGTTTTTCGAGAGCAGCTATACGGATGAGCTCATCCCTGATAGTTGCGATTTTTACTTCATCGAGAGAGCCGGTTTTTTCTTTACGATATCGGGCAATGAAAGGTATGGTTGCCCCTTGTTCCAACAAAGATCCAACCGATTCAACCTGTCGCGAATCAACTCCGGTTGCCCTGGCAATCTGTTCAATAAGGTCACTGCGCACTGAAAAAACACCTCAGAATGTATATATGTCAGGCTAATTCTACTACAGTGCACTGATGTCCACCAAAGCAAGCATTTGTTACCCTAACGCCAGATGGTTTCCGGTACTTCAACAGCAATCGGGCTGACCTCCCCAGACAGGGAGGATATCTCGAAGGCATGTGATGGAGAAATTTGCTGAGTAGCTTGAGGTAAATCATCCTGAGTTGGGAATTGATGAAAACACCGAATGGTCCGGCATCACGGTTAAGCCGGAATGGCTGGCTGTATCCCATTACCTGTTCTTTTCCGATGAGCGGGAAGCGCACATTTCCTGGCATGTAATGATAGCTCCGCATGACTTGGGCAAGTTGGCTGATTATGATTATCCCGAAGAAAAGGTAAAAGAGGCGCTTAATTCTCTGCCGAAGGTGTGAATACTCTTTGACTTTGTGTTAGTAAACAGGGAGAGGCAAGCGAAGCATCGGCCTCTCCCTGTTATTTTAATCAACCGAGTTTTTTGAAAAATCAATACCAGCCAAGAATAAATTTGCGCATTTGTTATCAGTGATATTGTATAAACGCTCTAACAAGACCAATTTCTTTCGATTGCAGAAGTTGTTAAGGCTGTTGTTGCCACACGCTTGTGTTAGAATTATGCCTGGTAAGCGGGAATACCCGAATTCTAATCCTGTGGAGGCAATTATGTGTTTTTCGGCTCCAGCCAGTTTTGTTGGCAGTGTGGTGATAGGTGGAATCGGCGCCGTCGCTCAAAAGAAGGTCATCCGACCTAACCAGCGGCTTTTTGCTCTTATCCCAGTTCTATTTGCAGTTCAGCAGTTAGCTGAAGGCACTCTCTGGATTACACTGGCATCTGATTCTTACCAGACGCTGGAAAATATTGCCGTCTATATTTTTATGATTCCAGCACTGGTGCTCTGGCCGTTTGTTGTGCCTTTGTCTGTATATTTGATGGAGGAAGAAAAACTTCGCAAAAAAATATTGGCTATAATACTGGCAGCCGGGGGGATGGTATCTTGCTTTTATGTATATTGCCTGATTATTTATAACGTAACGCCGCAAATACATGGTCTGCATATCATGTATGCCGAGAATTTTCCCAGGGTGTGGATGAATATGTTTTACCCACTATACGTTATTGCGACCATTGCTCCTTTGTTTATTTCATCCATCAGGCGCATGTGGGTGTTCGGGGTGCTCATTGGTATTTCCTACCTGGTGGCTTCTATCTTCTTTTCTCAGTATCTCATATCTGTCTGGTGCTTTTTCGCCGCAATAATAAGCGGAGTTATATATTGGATTTTAGCCTGTGCCGGTAAAACTAAAACAGGTGGAATTACAGCGTGAAGTCAAGAATGCTTACCAAGTCCCGTTTCAAACTAGCCCTGGAATGTCCAGCCAAGCTATTTTATGAGGGCAAGCCAGAATATGCTAACCAGAAGCTGGATGACCCGTTCCTGCAGGCATTGGCTGATGGAGGTTTTCAGGTGGGAGCGTTGGCAAAATGCTACTATGGAGGAGGTAGCGAAGTACTGGCTTGGGAACATGGTTCGGCATTGGAGGAGACCAGGAATTTACTGGAGCAGGAAAGCGTTATCATCTATGAAGCAGCCGTTTGCTTTGAAACTCTCTTTACCAGGATAGATATACTGGTAAAGAGGGGTAATGAAATTGACCTTATAGAAGTAAAAGCCAAATCCATTGATAGGGAAGAAGACGACTTCCTGACCAAGGGCGGAAATATTTCTGCCACCTGGTATCCGTATCTGGCCGATGCTGCTTTCCAGAAATATGTTCTAATGTACGCTTTGCCGGATTATTCTATTTCTGCTTACTTGATGCTGGCTGATAAGGCTTCAAGGTGCAGTGTAGATGGGCTGAATCAGAAATTTAAGCTCACCAGAGATAATCTGGGTAGAACTCGTGTTATTGTACCGGCTAATTTAACTAGTGAAGATCTGGGCTCGCCTATTCTTACCCCGGTAAACGTGGATGAGTATTGCGATTTTATATATAGCCAGAAATTTGAACTTCTATCTGGAATATATGATTTTCCCGGGTATCTGGATCTACTGGCCAGTAGCTATGCCAATGATAATAAAATTTGTGTGGCCCCTTCTGCAGAATGCAAGAAGTGCCAGTTTATAACGACCGAAGCAGATGATAAGGCTGGGCTGAAAAGTGGCTTTAGAGAATGCTTCAGTCAGTTTTACAACTGGGGCGAAGTAGATTTCAAAGAGCCGACCGTGCTGGAAATATGGAACTACCGGAAAACTGGCAAGCTGCTTGGAGAAGGAAGGGTAAAAATTGCACAAGTAGAAGAAAGTGATATTAATCCTAAAGATGATGGCAAACCCGGCCTTTCATCCAGCCAGAGACAATGGTTGCAGATCTCAAAAGCTCAGAATCGGGACACCGATTACTGGATAGATATTGATAACATGGTCAGGGAAATACAGAGATGGAAATACCCTCTGCATTTTATAGATTTTGAGACTTCTTCGGTTGCTATACCTTTCAATAAAGGGAGGCACCCCTATGAGGGAATTGCTTTCCAGTACTCTCATCATATTGTTAATAAGGATGGCAGCATCGAGCACCGTGGTCAATACTTAAATACTGAAGCCGGTTTGTTCCCCAATTATAAGTTCGTGCGCGCCCTCAAGAGGGAACTTGAACAGGACGGAGGCACAATATTCCGATACGCTGCGCATGAGAATACATTTTTAATCACAATTTACCGGCAATTAATTGAAGAAACACAAGTCGAAGATGGGGATGCACTTTGCGAATTTATCCGCCGGATTACCAAATGTGGCAGCCGTAATGGCGATAACTGGGAAGGTGAGCGCAATATGATTGACATGTGCGAACTAGTGAAGCGTTATTATTATGATCCGGCAACAAAGGGGTCCAATTCAATCAAACGGGTGCTTCCGGCAATTATGAACTCGTCAAAATTTCTACAGGACAAATACTCCGCGCCAGTCTACGGTTCCAGCAGGGGTATCCCGAGTCTCAATTTTCGGGACTGGCGCTGGATTACATATGAAGATAATCGGATTGTTGATCCATATAAACTGTTACCCAAGTTGTTTCAGGAAGACGAAAGTCAAGAACTTTCTTTACTAAGTACCAATGATGAAATAAAAGAAGGGGGCGCAGCGACCACGGCTTATGCTCTGATGCAATTTACCGAGATGAGCGATTATGAGCGTGCTCAAATTACAAGTGCCCTCTACAAGTACTGTGAGCTGGACACATTTGCAATGGTAATGATTTATGAAGCCTGGAAGGACATGGTTTCATCTGAGCTTATATTTTAGCGGTTGATCTGTAATTAACGGAAACCCTTAGCGACAGGTTAATTGATGATAATCCATGTAAATCTTGAGCTATAACTCTATAATAACAGATATTGTTATCGTTCTGAGATAGTGCCATAATTACTGCTGGAAGTTCGGTTTATTAATAATACCAGGGAGGCACTAAATATGGCCGATGATTCTGGAGGACGCAGGGTTACAGGCAGCAGGAGGCGGCCGACATCTGCTTCTTCTGGCTCTCGTCCGCGCGCAACTGCCACGCGTAGATGGTCTGATTCATCTGGGGGCACATCCGGTTCTGGTACAAACTCGGGAGGCGGTTCATTTAGCGGCGTCAATCTTCTCGCCGCATTAATGGCTTTGATTGGTTTAGGTTCTGGTGGGGGAAAAGGGTGTCTTCCCCGCTCAAAAGGCTGTAGCCTGATAGGTATAGTTGCATTGGTTGTAATCGTAGTTATTGTTGTGATTAGCCTGCAGCAATGCGGTGGGTGTAATTTATTCACAAAAAATCCCGGTACCAACCCTACTACAACTCACGGTACCACCTCAACATCACCGACTTCTACAAATGCTTCAACAACCTATGTTCCATCTGGTGAAACCCATCGTTGGCTGGTAATGCTCTACCAGGGTGCGGATGATAATGTGCTGGAAAAAGACATTTATGTAGATTTAAACGAAGCGGAAATGGTTGGTTCGTCAGACGATGTTATGATTGTCGCCCAAATAGACCGATACAGTGGAGGCTTTAGCGGCGATGGAAACTGGACGGAAACCCGGCGATTTATTGTTCAGCGAGACCAAAATCTCGAGAAACTGGCTTCCCGGCAGGTGGGGAATCTTGGAGAACTCAATATGGCAACCGGTCAGACCTTGACGGATTTTGCTGTATGGGCAATTAATACCTATCCTTCTGACAGATATGCCTTGATAATGAGTGATCACGGAATGGGCTGGCCTGGCGGTTGGACGGATGCAACTGCTACAGGGAGCCGTAATTCCAGTATCCCGATTGCATCTGCAATTGGTGAGATGATATATCTCCACGAACTTGAAGATGCTCTGTTTCAGATCCGATCTCAAACGGGAATCGATAAACTGGATATCATTGGTCTGGATGCCTGCCTGATGGCGCAGCTGGAAGTGTTTTCTGCTCTCGCTCCGCATGCCCATTATGCCATAGCTTCCGAAGAGGTTGAACCGGCACTGGGTTGGGCATACGCAGGTTTTTTGGGAAAACTTACCGAAAATCCTGATATGGATGGAGCCGGTCTCGGACGCTCTATTGTTGACAGTTATATAGATGATGATCACCTCATATCAAGCTCTTATCAACGAACCCAGCTCAGTCGTGATATAACTCTCACCGCAGTAGATCTTGCTGTTATGGCCAATTTGAATAACCACCTGAATGAGCTTTTGTACACATTTCAAAACGCTTCCCAAAAGGAAATAGCCGCAGGGCGCACCTATGCTCGAAGTTATACCAGCGTATTCGGATCCTCTGAACCACCGTCATACATTGACCTGGCAAACTTTTTGCAAATCGTTAAGCAGAATAATAATCGGGTTGATGTGAATGACAGAATCAATGGAGTACTGTCTGCAATAAACCAGGCGGTTGTAGCTGAAAAGCATGGAGTACAGATGGAAGGCTCAAGTGGCATTTCCATCTATTTCCCCAACTCGGCTCTCTATAAAAGTCACATTTCCGGAGCCGAGTCCTACACCGCAGTAGCAAAACGCTTCGCCGCTGAATCATTATGGGATGATTTCCTCGCTTTTCATTACACCGGCAGAAATTTTGAACTGGGTGATGCAGAGGTAGTAGTTCCTGATAGCAGCTCGATAGCCTCGCCCGCCAGCGGTGATTTTTCCATAAACTCTCTGGCTTCGAGTAGCAGCACGGCTAGCCGGAACAGGCCGATCACGCTTACGGCTGATATCAGTGGCCAAAACATCGGGTATATTTATCTGTTTGCCGGTTATCTGGATGAACAGGCCAACTCTCTGTTTATCGCCGACCGGGATTATATCGAAAGCCCGGATCTTCGTCTGGTTGACGGGGTGTATTACCCGGATTGGGGGGAAGGAGACTTTACTCTCGAGTTTATCTGGGAGCCGATAGTGTTTGCTATAAACGATGGAGTTTCTTCTGTTACAGCATTATTTAACCCGGAGAGTTACGGCTTGACTGCCGAAGAAGCGGTTTATTCTGTTGATGGAATATATCATTTTACAGGTGAAAACACTGAGTGTTATGCCAGGATGTATTTTACCAACGGAATAATGCAGAAAGTGGTAGGCTTTACCGGCTCGAGCGGCTCAGGAGCTCCTCGAGAGATTACTCCAGCTCAGGGAGACCGTTTCACCGTCTTGGAAAACTGGCTTGATCTAGATGCTTATGGCAATGCTATCAACACAGCAACCAAAAAGGGAGGGGCTCTCACCTTCGCAAGCGATACTTTTACCTGGGAGGTGCTGGATGCGGCAACCGGCACATACAAGGTCGGATTCATAATTGAGGATCTGGATGGACACCGTCAGGAATCTTTATTGAACATAGAGGTGGTAGATGAAGGTTAAGGTTCTCCGATCTGATCATAAAGAACGATGTCCAGATACGCCCGTAGCAGAGGAAGATGTTTCGGCACTGGTTTCTGGTAATAGCGCTTTTGCTCTGAATCTATATCGCCAGATAAGAAAACAGGACGTCAATTTGATATTTTCCCCCTACTCTATATCTACGGCGCTGGCTATGACTTGGGCTGGAGCTCGGGGAGAAACCGAAACTGAAATGTCTGCAGTCATGAATTTCGATCTTGAACAACCGCAGCTGCATCCTGCATTCAGATCCCTTGATGCCGAGCTGAATAAAAAGATTGGAAGCGAAGGCAGTGAGGATACAGCCGGCTTTAAGTTACGAATAGTAAATTCTGTATGGGGGCAAAAAGGTTACAGGTTTCTTCCGGAATACCTCGATATACTGGCTAAAAACTACCGATCCGGACTTAACCTGGTGGACTTCAGGGGCAAGAGTGAAGAATCCCGCCGTACTATTAATGACTGGGTGCTTGAACAGACTCAAGGGATAATCGATGAGCTGGTCGGCCGGGGAGCAATAGATTCATCGACTCGGTTGGTGCTTACTAATGCGATATATTTCAAAGGCGCATGGAAGTATCCATTTGAAGCTTTCAGAACCGCTGAAGGCCTTTTCCGGCTGCAAAATGGGGAGGAAATATTCGTGCCCATGATGAACCGGACCATGCTTGTTCCATACGCCCAAATTGGCAACTGTCAGGCAGTTGAACTGCCTTACAAAACAGAGGATATCTCAATGGTTATACTTCTGCCTGATTTTGGCGAGTGTGAAGACTTTGTTAATGCGCTTGATCGCGAAAAGCTTTTCACCATTATCGAGGCGTTAAAGTTGGCTGATGTGAACCTCACTATGCCAAGGTTTAAGTTTAAATATAATCTGGCATTAAAACAGGCTCTTGTTGAAATGGGCATGAAAAGTGCCTTCACCAGTAATGCTGACTTCTCTGGAATCAGCCGGGAAGGAAGTTTATACCTGCAGGATGTGCTTCACAAGGCATTTGTAGCTGTTGATGAAGAAGGCACCGAAGCTGCAGCGGCAACGGCAGCCATTGTAGGAATCAAGCTGTTTACTCCTCTGGCAGTTCAGCTTAAACTTGACCGGTCATTTGTTTTCTTTATACGTAACAGGAGCACCGGTACAGTACTGTTTATGGGGCAGGTGCAAAATCCTTTGGCTTGAAATAATCAAACTTAAGGCATCATAAGTCTTGACGCACTGATACGACAAGGTTGATGATGCTTGGTGTGATCGAGGCGGAGCTATGAACGGTTTACAAATAAAGCTGCTATTACCACCCCCAGTATCCCTCCGATTATAGCCCCGGTCCAGGGGCTCGATGTCAATCCTCAGGCGCTATTAGAACATTTGCCGATATAGCCGATGATAGCTCCAAGGGCTGCCCCTGAAAGTAATCCGATCAAGTAGTGCATTTCCGCCTCTCAATATTCGTATAAGAACATTATAGCACTGCGGAAAAAAACCTCCAAACTGGGGCAGCAATACTAAGGCTTGGCAGTAATAATGTAATGATACAGTCCGTTTTCGTCTACGTTTTCAATAGTAAATCCGGCAGAGCGGATGATCTCGGACGCTTGCCTGGCATCAAAACGCTTCTCAAAAGAAGGACCGTATAACATCCGTTCTTTTTTCCAATCCAGATTTACTAGCCTGCCGCCATCTTTAAGCATTTTTTGCGCGTTGGCAAGTGCTTTTAAAGGCTCAGTAAAGTCATGGAGAACGACTCCATAAAAGACGATATCGGCACATTTTTGACAGACGACAAGTTCTTCCGCTCTGCCAACTGCCAATTCCAGGTTATTCAAGCCTTCAGTGGTTGCTCTTCGGCTTAAAGACAGGATTGCCTCGGGATTACTGTCAAAACCCCAGACCCAACCAGTCGGCCCGGTTAATCTCGCAGCCGGTAATGCAAAATAACCTCTTCCGCAGCCGGCATCAATGAATTTAGTGCCAGGCTTAACACCAATTTCCGGCAGGATAATATCTGGATTTTGCCATTTTTTTCTTTCTGCATCATCTGGTTTATGCTTGCACATCAGAGTATTTATCTCTTTTTCAGCGTAGATGCACCACTAACATTTATGTTTCTGAGAGAGGGCTCTCCCATATATTCAAGCCTGGATGCTCCAGATAACGTTGCATCCAGAATACCATTGGAATTAATGATGGCATTTGATGCTCCATCGATAATAATTGTCGTATCTCCGGTGAGGAAGGTTGCTGCATCCAGTGTACTGGCATCACTTACTTGGGCATCCAGATCACTGCATTCGCCCTCAAGCTCAATCCGGCTGACTCCACTGACATCGAAATCAGCATCCTCGGCAGTAAGAGAGCCGGTAACTCGGCTGGCTCCGGACACAGTAAACTGGCAGGAATGAGTAACAATTTCATCCAATATTACCTCGGAAGCCCCGGAAACTTCCAGTACAATGATTTCATCAGAACTGAATCCGGAAATGGTTCCGCCGGTTGCTCCGGATACATTAAGGCGTGCAAGTTGTGGTAGCTGTATTGATGCCTCGAGAGTTATATTTCCTTGAATGCTGACTGGCTTCAATTTGATGATCAGCTTTTTTTGTTTCCGATAAATATCGACATACTCGAAAAGGTTATCATCAACTGTTATTGATACAGAATGTGAGTCGGAATATGAAATTTGGTAACCGAACGCTCCGCCAATTTGCACTTCTTCAAAATCGGAAAGATCGTATGTTTCGGTTTTAAGAATGCCTGAACCATGTACTATATGCTCTGTATAGCCTATACACCCGCATCCTGGCAACAACAGGGGTATCATCAAAATAGCAGCAAGTAAAAGCCATAGATACTGTCTCATGACAATTCTCCTCAGCCCGGTCTTTCACTAATAGTAAAAGGCACCGGATGCTAGCCTGTCAATAAGTAGATCTTTTATTGACAGGCTAGGCATGTTATAATTGGCTTCGACGATTATGAAAGCATTAGTTGTTGAAGGCATTACCAAGCATATATCCGGGAAAAAAATTCTCAATAATATTTCCTTTGAGGTAAAAGCCGGGGAAATCTTTGGTTTAATTGGCCCTAACGGAGCGGGTAAAACTACCAGTCTTCGTACAGTGGCAACCCTCCTTCAGATAGAAACCGGCAGCGTTAGTGTTTTTGGTCACAAATTACCCGGGGAAGCGGGCGAAATTCGCAAGATTATAAGCTATCTTCCAGAAGATGCCGGTGCATATAAAAATCTGAAAGGGAGAGAATATCTGGAGTTTATCGCCAGTTTTTTTGCTTCTGGCAATCACAGCAAGGAACTGGTTAAACGCGGAATAGAAATTGCCGCGCTGGGAGATCGGATTGATGATCGTGTCGATACCTATTCCAAGGGCATGATGCGCCGTTTACTGGTAGGCAGAGCTCTCATGACCCGTCCACGTCTGGCTATTCTGGATGAACCCAGTTCCGGCTTGGACGTAGTAAACGCACAGCAGATTCGCCGTATCATCAAGCAGGCAGCAAATGAAGGTTTGAGTGTCCTTCTCTCGTCCCACAATATGTTGGAAGTTGAATTGATGTGTGAAAGAATTGCCCTGGTTAACCAGGGCAGAATTGTAGCCCAGGGTACTCCTGCTGAGCTTAAAGAAAGCTACCAGGCGGAAAATATTGAAGAAGTGTTTACCAGGCTAGTCCAATGATGTACACACTGATAAAAAAAGAAGTCAAAGAATTGCTTTCCAAGTCTTCGCTAGCCTTTTTTGCAGCGATGGCCCTGATTTTTGTATTTATGGGTAATATGCTTTCCTCATCGTTCGAAGAATCGACGGCTACTCCTATGGTTGCCATTATTAATGAGGACGCTTCCCCTCTTTCGATGATAATGACCTCAGTACTGGAAGCGGGGTCAGAGGTGGTATATTCCGGTTCTGATCCTGAAACCGGTCGCAGCCGGCTTGAGGAAGCTGGGGGAGCTGCTCTAATAAATATACCGGAGAATTTTGGTTCTTTAATTGACTCCGGTGAGGCAGCGCAAATAAAAGTGCTGTGGTTAATGCAGGGAGCGGGAATTGTAGATTCTATCCCGGTGGGTTCTGTTGAAGGGTTGATCCAAGCTGGGGCAGATGCAGTTTCGGCAACACTGGTAGCTGAACACAGCACTCTTGACCCTGAAATTATTCTGTCTCCAGTCTCATACAGCTACGATACTGTGTTCAAGGGAAAGATGATAGAAGGGGCTTCTCCCAGCATGGTCAGCGGTGTTTTGAGCATGAGAACCATGTTTATACCGGTGGTAATTATGATGCTGATTGTTATGGGTTCGAGTTCGGTGATTTCCTCCATGGGGCTTGAAAAAGAAAACCGCACTCTGGAGACCCTTTTAACCCTTCCAGTTGGCAGGAGCCAGATAATTATCTCCAAGATCGTGGGCAGTGCCATCGCGGGTATAGTCATGGGCGCTATTTACATGGTTGGTTTTGCCAGCTATTTTAATTCAATCACAGGCCCCGCCGGAGGCCTGGGCGACATGGGCTTTACGCTTAACGTGCTGGACTATCTTCTCATCGCCCTTTCGCTGTTTGCTGCTTTACTAGCGGCTTTGTGTGCCAGCATTATACTGGGGACTTTTGCCTCCAGCTATCGTTCCGCTCAGACTCTTACCTATCCGATGATTGGCCTGGCAATGCTGGCAATGCTTGTTACCATGATGCTGGACTTTTCATCCCTTTCCTTTCCATTACAGACGATGGTTTTCCTGATTCCTTTCTCCCACCCGATGATCGCCATGAAGGAACTCATGGTGGGAAACTACCTGCTCGTTTTGGCAGGTATTGGCTACCTGGTTGTGATCACTGCCATCCTGGTAGTAATCGCTACTCGCATTTTTACCACTGACAGGGTGGTGTTGGGGATGTCGATAAAAAGCAGAAAGAACAACCGGGTTACAGCTTAAAATTCTCATGGCCTGGCCGATTGTGCTAGAATACATCCTGGCATGACAGACAATAATTTCGTACCTGAAGAAACCTGCCGTAAACCCGGTGCTCGTAATTTTAACTCTCTGAAGCTTTGGTTCTTAAGGCGCTGGATTCCAATATTTGGCCTGCTTCTCATCATCGCCCTTGTAATAGGGCTTTTCCTTCTCTACCGGAATAACCCGGAGATCATAGATGGGCTTGAAAGATTCGGTTACCTGGGAGCTTTTCTGATAAGCATAGTACTCAATGCCACGCTGGTGTTACCTGCTGGTAATTTTCTTGTACTTGCTGCACTAGGGGCAACACTGCCATCTGCTACTCTGGTCGGCCTGGCGGGGGGCCTGGGTGCCGCTATTGGTGAGAGTACGGGGTACTTGGCCGGGTATTCCGGAAGAGCGATAATCGATAATCGGAATATGTACAATCGTACGGAAGGTTGGATGAAGCGCTGGGGTTTTTGGGCGCTGTTCGGTCTCAGCGCTGCTCCGCTCTTTTTTGACCTGGCTGGTATCGCAGCTGGTGCCTGCCGTTACAGGTTCTGGAAGTTTTTCCTGGCCTGCTGGTTGGGAAGAAGTATCCTCTATGTTGCCATCGCCTGGGCCGGCCTGAAGGGCTGGGAATGGTTGCTAAACATTGTTGGCTGAAAAACTCACCCAACACCGAATAGCTGGTTAAACATCTTTTCAGTGCGATCGGGTGTAACCGGTTAGAGCAAGCACCGTATTTATACTTTCAATCTTGAGTTTGGTTTTACCTTGATTAACAGAAGCGCTCCTGCGACGAAATATACTATACAAACGAGAAGCATTACAGTATAGCCAAGGTTCAAACCGACCCCGTTGAAAAAATCGATAACCGGGCCGATAAGCCTGGCCAGTGCACCTCCGCCTGCAGTTGCCATATTGGCAATACCTAAAAACTTGGCTTCCTCCCCCTTATTTACCAGGTCGGTAGCCAGTGCCCAGTTGGAACTGTTAAAGGCGCCCAGGGCAAGACCTATCACTGAGGCTCCTACCGTAAGCATTGCATTGGATGAGCTTATAAGTATGACCACTATTCCAAATGCGCCGGATAAAGCAGCAGCTATACAGATTTTTTTCCTGCCAATGGAATCCGAGAAATAGCCTGCAGGCAGCACTGCAATCAGCATAAATACGATTGCAACGGCTAAAAAACGGGTTGTAGCAGAAGCCGGATCGCTTACTCCAACAACATCCCGAAAATAATACAGGGCAAATTGCTGTATGGTGGTAAGCCCCATAAAAACTGCCAGTCGGGATGCCAGAAACCATAGAAAAGCCTTGTTGTCCTTAACATTGATGCTGAAACTCTTTACCCAGGCTGGAATCATGTGCTGTCTGAGCGGCCTTTGCGGCCGGGGTTCTTTAATTGCCAAAACCGTATAAAGAAGGAGGAGGAAGATTATCCCGCCCAGGAGCGCTAGTGAGAACCACAACCACTTGTCCTCGCTTGTCAGAGAATAACTGTCCATAAGTCTGGATACAGGGAAAAGCAGGACAGCCCCTCCCAGTATTTCCATAAAACTCTTTATTCCGGAAGCTTTACCCCTTTGGCTTGCGGGCACCATTTCCGGGATAAAAGCCTGGTATGGTCCCTGTGCGGCGTTGGAAAATAATTGAAGGGCACAGTAGCCGATAAAAAGCATGGTAAAAGAAGTAGCCACACCTATCACCGGCATTGTTGCAAGTGCTCCGATCATGCCGGCCAGTATAAAGGGTTTCCGACGCCCCCAGTTGAGAGTAGAGCGGTCTGAGATAGTCCCGGCAATAGGCTGAGCAAGCATTGCGATAATCAGGCCGCTGAATGTCATCAGTCCCAGGTAGGTATTTTTTTGCGCTTCGGAGGCAAAATCCAGGACTACCAGTGGGAGAATAAGGCTGTGCATACATTGCCAGAGTCCGGAAATCCCGAATACAAGCAGGGTTATTTTAAGATAGTGCCATATATTGGTTTTATTAAGAGCGGTACTTTTCATCAGGTTACGGATAGATAGCCGGTATAGATATTCCGGTTGTTTCTTCCAGCCCAAACATAATGTTCATATTCTGTATCGCCTGGCCGGCAGCTCCTTTTACCAGGTTGTCTATGGCGCTGATTACTATCAGGCGATTGGTACGCTTATCAATTTGAGGATAAATTGCACAGTAGTTGGAGCCTCTCACCTGGTTAATGTGAGGAGGCGTATCTGCCAGCCGTATGAATGGCTCATTGGCGTAAAAATCTTTATAGAGTTGTTCAAGCTGTGTTTGCGACACCTCCTTGCATAACTCGGCGTAACAGGATGAAAGTATACCGCGGGTAACCGGGATCAGGTGGGGTACAAAGGTAATTCGCATTGTTTGCTTCTTACCTGCAATCTTTAATTCCTGGTCTATCTCGGGTAGATGCCTGTGGCCTTCTAAAGCATAAGCTGAAGCATTTTCATTAGCCTCACAAAATTGGCTTTTTAAATGCAGTGTTCTGCCTGCGCCGGAAACGCCGGACTTGGCATCGATAATAATGCTTCCATCTATTATGCCTTCGTCTAAAGCTGGCGCCAGGGCAAGAATGGCTGCCGTTGGGTAGCAACCAGGGTTGGCTACCAGTCGTGCAGACTTGATCTGGCTGCGGTAAAGCTCGGGTAGCCCATAAGCAGCTTCTTTTATCAGATCTGGAGCAGGATGGTTGAATCCGTACCATTCAAGATAGAGGCGCGGATCCTTAAGCCTGAAATCAGCGCTGATATCAATTACCTTAGCGCCTCTCTCCAGGAGCTGTACAGCCTGGAGGGCACTTTCCCGGTGGGGAAGAGCTAGAAAAGCAACTTCAGCTTCCCCGGCTTCTTCTGTAATTGTAATATCCAGATTGGGCAAGTGGGGCAGGAATTTTATCAGCTGCTGCCCGGCAGATGAGCGCCCGGTGGCATATGCAATTTCGACTTCTGGATGGTTATAAAGAAGGCGTGCGAGTTCCATTCCAGCGTAGCCGGTGACATTTACAATTCCGATTTTAATCTTTGACAATTGAATCCTCCTTGAGACACCGGCAGAAAAGAACCTTAATCTAGTCAAGTGCTAGTTTGCAGATAGCTGACTGGTGCCTGTTTTGTGCTCCCTATAATTTACTACAAATCGGCTTTATGATAAAATCTTCTATTAACCTTCGTTTATGATCCCCATTAAAAGGAGAATAACTATGCCAAAAATATTTATTGTAGATGTAACTAACCGTGACGGAGTGCAGACTGCCAAACTGGGGTTATCCAAGCTGGAAAAAACTATGATCAATCTGTTTTTAAACCAGATGGGTGTTTTTCAGTCCGAGTTTGGTTTTCCTACCACACGTCATGAAGCAAACTACTTAAATGCTAACTTGGAATTGGTAGAAAGAGGAATTATCAGCCCCCTGAGACTGGAGGGGTGGATACGTGCTATCGAGGCTGATGTGGAGCTGGCATTTGCCAGAATTCCCAAAATCAAACATCTTAACCTTTCTATTTCTACTTCCGACCAGATGATAAATGGCAAATTCCAGGGGCGCAAGAACCGCAAGGATATTATTAATGATATGACCAAAGCGGTCGACGCCGCTTGGGCGAAAGGTGCCGAAAGTATTGGGGTAAATGCAGAAGATGCTTCTCGGACTGATATTGATTATTTAATTGAATTTGGCCAGGCGGCTAGAGAGCACGGAGCTACCCGAATTCGTTATTGTGATACCCTTGGATACGATAATCCCTTCTCGATCTACGACACTGCCTATAAAATGTCGAAGGAAATCAGTTTGCCGATCGAACTGCATTGCCATGGTGACCTTGGCATGGCTGTAGCTAATTCCCTGGCCGGGGCAAAAGGGGTAATTGATGGAGGGCAGGATGCCTATATCAATACTACTGTCAACGGTATCGGCGAGCGCGCAGGCAATGCTGATTTGGTGGCCACCATACTAGCTATCACCAAATCCAAGGGTTTTGGCAGCAAATACAAACTGGGTGGGAATATAGATCTTACGATGGCTTACAAGATATGCAAGTTCGCAAGTTATGCCTTCGGGGTACCAATTCCGATTAATCAACCAGGTGTGGGGGCAAATGCCTTTGCCCACGAATCTGGCATTCACGCCGATGGCGTTCTGAAAGATCCCGAAAACTATGAACTGTACGGATTTGAAGAACTTGGCCGCCGTCAATGGGAAATTGTTGAGACTGGCCGGGAAATATGTGCCGGGGAATATAGCGGAGTATCGGGATTTACCTATGTGATGAGTAAAGTGGCAGTTGGCAAGACCTTTGAGAGCCGAGATGAAGCTAACCGGATTCTTGAACTCGTACGTTACGCCAACGTTTTATCCCACAAGCCGCTTACCGAGGAAGAATTGCGGTTTATTGCTGATTATCCTGATATTGCCAGGCAGTTGTTGACTACTATTCCTCTCCCTGAAGAGAATTAAACCAGGTCAATGAATCGCTAAAAAGATTGAGTTGGCGATGATTGCCCGGCCAACTCAATCGGTGTTATCATTAATCAGGGCGCCTGTCCTGGCTATTTGAGGGGCGGCCTGGTACAGGAGGAAAACATGTTTGGTTATTTTTCTATTCTTGCTGCAATTCCAGGCTTTTTTCTTAGTTCATGGTTCCTGATGCTTTTATGGGGAGTGTTTGGCCCAGATTTGGGATGGCCAACCATTAGTTATGTAACCGCAATGCTTATTAACATTACCCTCTGGCTGGCAGTAGCACCTCTGGCAGCAGCCGGCAAAAGAGCAAAGCGCTGTTAGTAGCATTTTTTAAAAGGAGAATTCGAAATTAAAGAAAGTTATGCTGGGTCAGGCGTTGACATTAACGTCGCCGATAAAGCCAAGAGACAAATTGCTGAATATGCCGCTGCAACCCTTGGGCCTGAGGTGCTTAAAGGCCCCGGTTTTTTTGGCGGCCTTTATGAATTCAAAGGTTATAAACAACCTGTACTGGTATCCAGCGCCGATGGGGTTGGCACCAAGCTGAAGCTCGCTGTTGCTCTTGGCCGTCATGAAGGGGTCGGTCATGATATTGTTAATCACTGCGTAAACGATATTCTGACTTCCGGAGCCAGCCCTATATTCTTTCTTGACTATATTGCCAGTGGAAAGCTTGACCCCGATCAGATACAGGGAGTGGTAAAGGGGATGAGTGATGCATGCCGGGAAGTGGGATGTGCGCTTATCGGCGGAGAAACTGCTGAAATGCCAGGAATGTATTCTGAAAAAGAATATGACCTTGTTGGTTTTATAGTTGGGGTCGTGGAAAAGCCAGCTATTATAACCGGAGAAAAAATCAGTATCGGGGATATCATACTCGGTATTCCATCAAATGGTCTTCATACTAATGGCTATTCACTTGCCCGAAAGGTAATTGGAGAGACTCCGACAAAGTTGAACGAATTTACCCAGGAGCTGGGGAGGTCTTTGGGTGAAGCCCTTCTTCAGCCTCATCGATGTTACCACAATGTTCTTAAGCCACACCTTTCGTTGATTAATGGGATGGCTCATATCACCGGGGGTGGTTTGCCGGGGAATGTTCCCCGTGTGCTCCTGCCCGGAAAATGCGCCAAAATTAACACATCTGCGTGGGAAATACCTCCACTGTTCGAAATCATCCGTTGCAGGGGAAATGTCGATCGAGATGAAATGTACCGGGTTTTTAATATGGGTATCGGAATGGTTGTATTCTGCGACGCCGGCAAGGTATCCGAATTCCAGAAAGCGGTGCCTGAATCCGTATGCATAGGCGAAGTAATTAAATCTGCAAATGACAAACAGGTGATATTAGACTAATTTCAGGGAGGAAATTCATGAGGGCTATAATCAGTGTTTCGGATAAAACAGGAGTAACCGAATTTGCACGGGGATTAGCTGAATTGGGGTATGAGCTTTATTCAACCGGAGGTACCAAGAAAATCATTGCCGGTTCTGGGATTAAGGTTAAAAGTATTACCGAAATAACCGGCTTTGACGAAATATTGGATGGCAGGGTAAAAACCTTGCATCCGATGGTTCACGGGGGATTGCTGGCTAGACGGGATAAGCCGGAACATATGGATGAAATCAAAGAATACGGTATTGCCCCAATCGATCTTGTAGCCGTAAACCTCTACCCTTTTCGACGGACCGTAGCAAAAGAAGGGGCTACTATTGAGCAGGCTCTGGAAAATATTGATATAGGCGGGCCGACTATGATTCGGGCTTCTGCAAAAAACTACCCCGGTGTCATTGTGGTGGTCGATCCTGCAGACTACACTCTGGTACTGGAAAAGCTTCAAAACCATTCTCTGGAGTTGGACGAAAGAAAAAAATTAGCACAGAAAGCCTTTCAGCACGTAGCCTTATACGATACTGCAATAGCCCAATACCTGCGATCGGACGAGGATGCGTTTCCTGAGGAGATGACAATAGGTCTTGAAAAGCGCCAGGAGCTGCGTTACGGAGAAAATCCGCACCAGCGTGCCGCATTTTACTCTGAGGCAACTACTCGGAATGCGTATAACAGCGGAGTGACCTTTGCTGAGCAGTTATGGGGTAAGGAAATGTCTTTCAACAATATTCTTGATGCTGATGCGGCATGGTCTACTGTTATCGACTTCACAGATACCACAGTGTGTGTGGTAAAACATACCAATCCATGTGGTCTGGCTTCCAATCCGGACATAGTTGAAGCTTACCGCCGTGCGTTTTCGGGGGATCCAGTGAGTGCATTTGGCGGAATTGTTGCCATGAATAGGCGACTGACTGTCGGCGTCGCTGAGGAGATGGCTTCCACCTTCTATGAAATAGTAATTGCACCTGAATATGATAAAGAAGCGCTTGATATCCTGATGAAAAAGAAGAACCTGCGGATATTGAGAGTACCCCTGCCACCCGATTATAACTCCAAACCGATTCCAGCTTTCGACTTCCGCCGGGTCAAGGGAGGTTTGCTTGTTCAGGAAGCTGATAATCTACCCGAAGATAGTATTGAAATGAAAGTTGCTACCAATCGAAAACCCACATCAGCAGAATTGCAGGATCTCAAATTTGCCTGGAGAGCGGTAAAACACATCAAGTCTAATGCTATTGTAATGGCTAAGAATAATACTTTACTTGGGATGGGGGCAGGTCAACCCAATCGCGTAGTAAGTGTGTTTTTAGCTAAGAATAAGGCGGGGGATGGGGCAAAAGGCAGCGTAATGGCATCAGACGCCATGTTTCCTTTTCCTGATTCTGTTGAACAAGCCGCGGAAGCGGGGATTACTGCCATTATTCAGCCTGGCGGTTCGGTAAGAGACCAGGAATCGATAGATATGGCGAACAAGTATAATATTGCCATGGTATTTACCGGGATACGACACTTCCTGCACTAGAAGAGAACAAAGCTGCAAACAAGGGGAGGATATAACAATCCTCCCCTTTTATTATTTGACCAAAGCCTTCAACGGGGCTTTTTATGGTCAGTTGACTTGTTAATGCCACGTCATTATGTTATTCTGTTGCTAGGCGAGAAATGACCACAGAGAAGCAAAAGGCTCTGGAATTGGCCGTAGGCCTGATAGAGAAGCAGTTCGGCAAAGGTGCCATAATGAAACTTGGCGCTGATGCTGTCCGTACCCATGTAGAGGCAATCCCTACCGGGGCGTTGTCTCTTGATTTAGCCTTGGGGATTGGTGGCATTCCCCGTGGCAGGATAACAGAAATATATGGCCCCGAAGGTTCGGGAAAGACAACGCTGGCGTTACATATTATAGCCGAGGCCCAAAGACGGGGAGGCAATACGGCTTGTATTGACGTAGAGCATGCTCTTGATCCGGTTTATGCCTCCAATATCGGGGTAAATATTGAGGAACTGCTTATATCTCAGCCAGATAACGGCGAGGAAGCTCTCGAAATAACAGAGCGGCTGGTACAAAGCGGAGCTATAGATGTGGTGGTAGTAGATAGTGTTGCTGCGCTGGTACCAAGAGCAGAGCTTGAAGGAGATATGGGTGATGCCCATGTTGGCCTGCAGGCAAGGCTCATGTCGCAAGCACTTCGAAAGCTTACTGCCGCTATTGGGCGTTCTGGTACGGCGGTAGTTTTTATCAACCAGCTCAGGGAAAAAGTGGGGATCGTTTTTGGAAATCCGGAGGTTACCCCGGGAGGCAGGGCGCTTAAGTTTTATAGCTCGGTACGTTTGGATTTAAGACGCACCGAAACTCTGAAACAAGGCACCAATGCCATCGGCACTCGAGTTCGAGCCAGGGTAGTCAAGAACAAAGTAGCTCCACCTTTCAGGACTGCTGAGTTCGATATTATGTTTGCTTCCGGTATCAGCCGTGAAGGCAGCATATTAGATTTGGGTGTTGAGCTGGGTATTGTAAAAAAGGCAGGGGCCTTCTTCTCTTATGGTGACATTCGCCTGGGGCAGGGCAGGGAAAACTCAAAGGAATTCCTTGTTGCTCATCCTGAAATTACACAGGAAATTGAACAAGGAATCAGGGCCTCAGCAGTCACCAGTTTTGGAGAAGTGGATAGCGAAACAGATTAGCCAGAATAGCTAGTCAAGCTAACACAACAAAATATTAACTGGAAAACATGAAGGCTGAGGCACGCGTGCCTCAGCCTTGTCTATTTGTGGTGTTATTATGGTATTAATCACCGGTCTGGAAATGAATACAAAAAAGAACAGGGCGCGGTTATATATCGACGGGGCTTATGTGTTCAGTATTTCTGTTGAAGTAGCCCTCAAAAAGAAGCTCAGGATCGGAATGGAAATAAGCGAAAACCAGATAGAAACACTAAGAGAAGATGATGAAATCTGCCGTTGTAAAGAATCAGCCTTTAGGCTTTTGGATTTCAGGGCGAGAAGCGAAAAAGAACTCAGGGATCGCCTTGCCCGAAAAGGATTTGGGTTAGAGGTTATAGGAAAGACGATGGAAGGTTTAAAAGCCTCCGGATTGATAGATGATGTTGAATTTGGGCGACAATGGGCAGAGAGCCGGCAAAATTTTAGGCCGCAGAGCGCTTTTCTCACCCGTCGTGAGTTAAAAGACAAGGGCTTAAGCGAAGAAGCAATTGCGCAGGCAGTTGAAAATTATGATGATTATGAAAATGCTCTGTCGGCAGCGCGGCCAAGGGCAATGAAATATACCGGGATCGAGTACCCCATATTCCAGCGCCGCATTGGCAGCTTTCTTCAGCGTCGGGGTTTTGGTTATGGGGTTATTAAACCGATTATTAACAAGCTGTGGAAAGAAGTAATACAGTATCAAAATAGCGGGGAGAACCTGCAATAAATCATCTGCAGTTCATATACAGCAGAGAAAAGGAGAATAAATGGATACGGTTCTAGTCATAGTATTCAGTTTTATCATTGGCGTTGTATTTGGCGCTATGGCTATGTTTCTTACCAAGGGTATGATGGCGGCTCGTCAGGCTACATTAGCCAAAAAGGAGGCAGCCCAGATTATTGCTGAGGCGAAAGCGGAAGCCAAGGAATATCTGCGCGAGGCCAAAAAGGAAGCAGATAGAGAAAAGACCTTAACGGAAGGTGAAATTCGGGAAAGACGCAGTGAAATTCAACGGCAGGAAAATCGTCTTGCGCAGAAGGAAGCCACACTTGAACGCAAGCTTGAGGAAGCAGAGCGGAGAGAGCAAAGCCTGGAGGACAAGAATCGTCAGTCAGAGGAAATAAAGACAGAAATAGAAAAAATAAAGCAGGATCAGTTGACACATCTGGAACAGGTCTCCCAAATGTCATCGGCCGAGGCTAAAGCCGAGTTGTTTGATCGAATGGAAAGGGAAATGCAAGCCGAGACTGCCCGGCGTTTACACCAGTGGGAGACCAAGATAAAGCTGGAAGCAGATGAAAAAGCGCGTAATATACTTTCCCAGGTGATTCAGCGCTCGGCAGCGGAGGTTGTTAGCGAGACTACTGCAACCGCGGTTCCGTTGCCTAATGATGATATGAAGGGAAGGCTTATTGGCAGGGAAGGCCGCAATATCAAGGCGCTGGAACAAGCAACCGGTGTTGATCTTATCATTGATGATACGCCTGGCGCAGTCACTCTTTCTTCTTTTGACCCGGTGAGGCGTGAAATCGCCCGCCAGGCGGTTGAAAAACTCATAATGGATGGCAGAATTCACCCGGCACGCATCGAAGAAGTGGTTAATAAAGCAAAAGAAGATGTTGAAGCCTCAATTCTGCAGGCTGGCGAGCAGGCAACCCTGCATGTAGGTGTTCAGGGGCTGCATATTGAGTTGATAAAGCTTCTTGGCAGGTTGAAATATCGAACCAGCTATGGCCAGAATGTACTCGCCCATAGTATTGAAGTAGCTCAGCTTTCCGGATTGATAGCAGCCGAGCTTGGAGTAAAGGTTCATACTGCCAAAAAAGCAGGGCTACTGCATGATATCGGCAAAGCGGTTGACCGGGAAATTGAGGGTTCGCACGCACAAATTGGCGCAGATCTGGTTAAACAATGGGATCGCAACCAGGATGTAATCAAAGGGGTCGCCGAACACCATCTTGAAGCTGGGGATACCAGTATCTGGGGTTTTATAGTATCGGCGGCGGATGCGATTTCCAGTGCAAGACCAGGAGCCCGGCGTGAGTCCCTGGAATCCTATCTCAAGCGATTGACAGCGCTGGAAGACATTGCCGGCAGCTTCAAGGGGGTTGAGAAATCCTATGCCATACAAGCTGGTCGGGAAGTGCGTATTCTGGTTAAGCCTGAAGAAGTTGATGATCTGTCGGCCATGCGTATGGCGAGAGACATTGTTAAGAAAATAGAAGAGACTCTTGAGTATCCTGGTCAGATAAGGATCACAGTAATTCGTGAGACTCGTGCTGTGGATATTGCCAAATAGAAATGAAAATACTGGTTATTGGAGATGTTATCGGAAAACCCGGGCGGCAGGCTTTACAACAGTTGCTGCCAGGGTTGAGAAACGAATTAAATCTGGATTTGGTTATTGCGAATGCGGAGAATCTGGCCGGAGGCATCGGAGTTACCCCAGAAACCGCCCGTGAGCTGCTCCAGACTGGTGTTGACGTGCTTACTTCGGGTAACCACATCTGGGCGCACAAGGATATAATTCCCGAGATAGATTCATTACCGCTGGTGCGCCCATTGAACTATCCGCCTGGTGTTCCTGGTAAAGGTTACATAATTGAGCGCAACGTTATGATAGTTAACTTGATAGGGCGAGTATTCATTGGCAATTTTGATTGTCCTTTCCGTGCTATGGATACACTGCTTTCAAGTGTCGAGCCGCTTCCAAAGGTTATCATTGTAGATTTCCATGCAGAAGCAACTGCGGAAAAAATTGCGCTGGGCAGATATCTGGATGGCAGAGTAAGCGCTGTGCTGGGAACTCATACTCATGTAGGCACTATCGACCACCAGGTGCTCCCTGGGGGGACGGCATTTGTAAGTGATATCGGCATGACGGGACCGGTTGAATCCATCATTGGAGATGAAATCGATGCCGTGCTGAAAAGGGTGCTTACTATGATGCCAGGCAGGCTTTCCGCCGCTAAAGGTCCAGTAAAGTTTACTGCTATGCTGCTCGATATCGATCAAGAAAATGGAAAGGCAATTTCGATTGAACGCATTACAAAGGATGTCGGTTAATTGAGCATAGATCTGCATCTTCATACCACTGCATCCGATGGTCGTATAGATCCGGCAGATCTAGTTGATCTTGGAGCTGAAAGAGGGCTATCAGTGATGGCTATTACCGACCACGATACTGTTGATGGCATCGATTCCGCCCTTAACCAGGCTGCCAAACATTCTGGTTTAAAGGTTATCCCTGGCATCGAGTTGAGCACCCATGCCCCTGGAAGCGAACTGCATCTTCTCGGTTATTTCATTGACCATCGCAGTCCTGAATTGCTTTCTGTTTGTCGCAGTATGCGTTCAGATCGGGCCGAGCGCGCACAGGCAATGGTTGACAAATTAAACAAACTGGGCATTCCGGTGACGTGGGAAAGGGTTTGCCAACTAGCAGGGGATTCCAATATAGGCCGTCCTCATATTGCCAGAGCGCTTTTGGAAGGTGGTTATATTAGCAGTTTTGAAGAAGCTTTTGATCTTTATCTGGCTCAGGGGAAGCCGGCATATGCAGAGCGTTTTAAAATCACTCCTGCAGAAGCTGTCCAGCTGGTTACCAGGTGCGGAGGGCTGCCGGTGATGGCTCACCCGCTTACCGTTGATAATTATATTTCGATAATAACTGAGTTAACTGCAGCCGGGCTTGTTGGAATCGAGGTACATTACAAGGATTATAATGGCGAAGAACGGCGTAGGCTTCTCGAAATTGCGTCAAAATTAAACCTGATTGCTACTGGTGGAAGTGATTATCATGGAATAGATGATACCGTTGAGGTTCTTCCGGGTAAAGCAGGAGTGCCCAGGGGTGTGGCAGCCGAATTGTATCGAAAGGCCAGACAAAAAGGGATTGCGGTATAAAGGGATGAGGGTCTCGCTATGTTAAGCTGGCAGTTTGTGCTGTTAGGCTTGTTTGCCTATCTGCTCGGCTCAGTTCCGGCAGCATATATAGCTGCGCGTTTGAGCAAGGGTATTGATTTGAGGGAAACCGGCAGCGGGAATGTTGGAACCTCTAATGTTGCCAGAATGACTTCAAAGATACTTGCTGTGCCAGTATTTATGTTTGATATAGGTAAAGGTTATCTGGTGGTTTGGCTGGCAAGTATCGCCGGAATGGAACTTTTTTACCAGATTGTTATCGGATTATTGGCAGTGATAGGCCACAATTGGCCAGTGTTTCTTGGTTTTAAGGGAGGGCGAGGAATTGCTACCAGTCTTGGAATGGTTTTGGCGGTATCTCCCTGGCTTGGGGTAATAATGATTGTCTTGGCTTTTAGCTTATTCCCATTTAAACATCTTGCTCTGGGAGTATTGATTGCATTAACCGCTCTTCCGCTCCTGGCCTGGTTTGTCGCTTCTCCGCTGGGAATAAGCGATAGAACTGGAGCCTTCTTCGGATTCCTGTTACTTTTTATAATTGTTGTTATCAGAAGATTAACTCCGCCCAGATCTGAGATTAGTCTTCACACGCCAATTGGAGAATTACTGGTAAATCGGCTGCTGTTCGACCGAGATATACGCAGTCGGGAAGCCTGGGTAAATCGCAACAGCTAACTTCATGCAGGATTAGCTGAAATATATTCTACAATTGAAGGCAACACTTTGCCTGCTTTGGTGTAAATCGCTAAATCTGCTTTTTCATCCAGCGGGGTGGGTGAAAGGTTGATTATTACCAGTTTAGCTCCATTGGATAATGCGTATTCCGGCATTAGTGCTGCTGGATAGACGGTCAGCGTCGAGCCAATTACGAAAAACAGATCGCATAAACTCGATTCTTTCTGTGCTTGCTCGAGAGCTTTTGCTGGTAAGGATTCTCCAAAGAAAACGACATCCGGCTTGATTATACCATTGCATTCGGGGCATACCGGTACTGGGGATTTCTGCGCCATGTCCAGTACTATATCCAGTGTGAACCTGTGCCTGCATCCCAAGCAGGTAAAAGTATTCATACTGCCATGCAGTTCGTGTACCAAATCCGTTGGTGCCCCTCCGAGCTGGTGGAGGCCGTCGATATTTTGGGTGATCACTGCTTTAACGTAACCTTGCTTGCATAATTCACCTATAGCAAAATGGGCGGGATTGGGAAAGACGCCGGTTATTAGTGAGCGGAATAGCTCCCAATGCATGATTCTCGACTCCTCTTGTTGAATAAACGAGGAATAGTCAAATGCCTTCTGGTCAAACCTGTCCCAGATACCACCGGGGCTGCGAAAGTCCGGTATGCCGGATTCAGTGCTTACCCCTGCTCCGGTGAACACTACCGCGTGTCGAGAATCAAGAATCATCTGAGCGGCTTTATGAAATATTCTGTCATTATTTATGTTCATTACTTTATATCCGGCTGTTGTAACTAATGCAAATACTGGCAATGCAGCAAAAATTGCATAATGGCTGCTTCTTGCAGGATGTCTTGCCGTGTTTTACCAGCAAGGCATGGTATTCATTATATATGGCTGTGTCCGGCTCCAGATTTGTCGTAAAAAGCCTCTGGTAATTGTCATAACTGATGCCTCCTTCTGGTACAACGCCGATTCTTGAAAGTATGCGGCAGGTATAAGCGTCTATTACGAAAACCGGACGTTTCAAGGCATATAACAGTATGGAATCAGCTGTTTCCGGCCCTATACCATGTACCGAAAGAAGGCTTTGACGAATATCAGCCGTATTAAAATCATTCAGTAAACTCAAATTATAGTTACAACTGACGCGCAACCATTCAACAAGTGATTTGAGCTTGCGCGCCTTGTCATTGTAATAACCGGACGGTTTGATGAGCGCTGCAAGATCCTTTTCCGGCAGCCTTTGCAGAGAGTGCGGATTAAGATTCCCGGTTTCTCTGAGGTTTTCTATCGCCCTGGCAGCGCTCTCCCACGATGTGGACTGGGTTAACACAGCCCCTACCATGACTTCAAAAGGTGTTTCGCCCGGCCACCAGTGCTGATGGCTATAGCGCTCAAACAGTTTGTTATAGATGTATTCCAGCTTATTCGGTGCAAAGTTGTCTTTCGTCGGTTTGAAAATAATTCCTGCGTGCATATTCAGACTCGGCTACAATTATTATAACAACTACTATCAGCTGATCATAACATAAGGTTACCAATCTTTAATTTTATGGTAAAATAGCTCAAAACCTCCGGCATAGGACAATATGAAAGACAATGTAACAATAATAGTGCCAACTTATAATGAGAGTGATAATATTGTCCCACTTGTAGAACAAATCGCAAAAAGACTTTCCAGGTATAACTACGAAATTCTTTTTATCGATGATAACAGTACAGATGGCACCGCTATGGTTATTGATTCTTTAAAGAGCAGCTATCCGGTTAGAGTAATAGTGCGCTACGATGAAAAAGGTCTGGCTTCTGCAGTGGTGAAGGGTTTTGAAAACGCCAAACATGATTTGATTGTGGTGATGGATGCCGACCTTCAGCATCCGCCTGAGATGATTCCACGGTTACTGGACAAGTTAGATGATGGTGCTGACCTTGCTGTTGGCAGTCGTTATGTTCTCGGAGGTGGCTGCAGCGAATGGAGCGGGTTCAGAAAATTGATCAGCCGTGGTGCGATTATTTTTGCTGCTTTAGCGTTGCATCAATCCAGGAAAGTCAAAGATCCAATGAGTGGTTTTTTTGCATTGAAGCGAAAAGTGATTGATGGTATAAAGCTGGACCCCATTGGTTATAAAATCCTGCTCGAAGTGCTGGTATTGGGAAAATACAATCGGGTGGTAGAAGTCCCGTTTCAATTTCAGTTGCGTGAACAGGGTAAAAGCAAGCTCGATCTGAACCAGCAATATGAATACCTGCATCATCTGCTGCGGTTGTCTGTAAGAAGCGGGGAATTTGCGCGCTTCGTTAAATTCTGCCTGGTTGGCGGCAGTGGCGTACTGGTTAATATGGGCTTGTTATGGTTACTGACTGAAAAAGCAGGCCTTTTTTATGTACTTTCTTCTGTTTTTGCTATAGAAACGTCAATTATTACTAACTATTTACTCAATTATTTCGTTACATTTAAAGACCGGCAGGTCCCGGGGGCAAAATCTTTTCTTGTCAGATTGGTCAAATTCAATCTGGTTAGCCTTGGGGGGCTGGTAATCAATCTTGGAATCCTATCCTTTTTCACCGAGATTGTTGGTTTTCACTATATGTTATCCAACCTGATTGGTATTGCAGGCGCTACTCTATGGAACTATTTTGTAAATAACTGGTGGACGTGGAAAGACTCAAATCCTGTATAAATTGGTTAAAGCAATGGCAGTATCTTGGAATTGCGGTGATTGTTATTGCCAGCCTTTTGCTCCACCTGGGTCTGATGATACGCCCGGACGAACCGCTTTTTGATGAAGTCCACTATGTAAATGACGCCAGGCATGCTATTGGAACCGGCGGTACCGAGCGAACAGAGCATCCTCCCCTTGGAAAATTGCTGGTGGTTGGAGGCATGCTGATATTTGGGGATAATCCAGTCGGCTGGCGATTGATCGCTATTTTAATGGGCGCTGCATCGCTGGTGTTCTTTTATATGATTTGCCGGCGGTTGAACCTGAGTGAAAAGGTATGTTATCTGGCTGTCTTCCTCCTGGCTTTTGAGAATCTCACTTTTGTACAAAGCCAGATTGCCATGCTTGATGTGTATTGCCAGTTCTTCATGCTTTTAAGCCTCTGGATGTATCTGAGAGGCAGCTACCCGTTATCGGCGATATCAATAGCCCTGGCTGCACTCGCCAAGTTGAACGGTGTACTGGTCGTACTGGTAATTGGTATGCACTGGCTTCTTGCCCGGTGCCCGAACTGGAAAAAATTTATTGCTTCCTATATTACTCTGGCTCCTCTAGCTTTTCTGGTATTTCTGCCAGTACTTGAGTATACATACTTTGGCGAACTTCAAAATCCAATCAGCCGCGCGCTGGAGATGGTCAAGCTCACCGGCTCGATTACATTCGATGCCTATGAAGCCGGTAGCATTGCTTCGAGACCATGGGAGTGGGTATTAACCCCGGAAAACTTTGTTTACTGGTGGAATCCGCGCTTTATCGGTATGCTCAGTCCTACCCTTTGGATTCTTATAATCCCATCTATAGTTTATGTTACTTATCGTGCTCTGAAAGGTGATGACGCGCCATTATTCCCCTTTTCAATGTTTATCGGTTTATACCTGGTGTGGATTCCGGCCAGCCTTATCAGCAATCGGGCTAGTTTTATTTTTTACTTCTATCCGGCAATTCCTTCGGTTGCAATAGCCTTGGGAATTGTATTCGGCAAGCTGATAGATGTTTCCCGCGAGCGCCTGAAAGGGAAACTGAGATTGCTGCTTAAAATTATAATTCCCCTCTATTTACTCGGTCATTTGATTGCTTTTAACATCATGGCGCCGCCTTCCCTGTGGTGGAAAATTCCCTTTAGTATCGGCATGTTTATATTCAGCTTCTGGTATTTGCGCCTGGGGCCGACCCCATATCCCGAACCGGCGCGGCTCGTTGAGGAAGGGGATGAAGAAGTACTGTTAGGGATGAATAGTAGTGTCGAACCGGATTTTCAGGCTTCCTGATTTCTCCTTAATAGCCAGATCGTATTTTAGAGGAGTATCATTTTTCCAATTAGCAGTTTCCAATGCCAGAATGGGACGGGGTGAAATATGGAAGTTGATATTATAATTGACGATGAATACCAGGCTCAGATAGAGCCAGATTATTTAGAACAAGTAGCCGTGGCGACCCTGAGGCATATCCGCCCGGAAGGCAATCTCCAGCTCGGTATAGTGGTTACCGGAGATGAAGATGTGCAGCGGCTCAATCGGGAGTACCGGGGGATTGATGCAACTACCGATGTATTATCTTTTGCTATGCAGGATGAGCTGATCGTAAGCGATGAAGATGATGAGGCAATTGAACAATTTCCATTGTATCCAGATGGTATTGAACAGCTGGGGGAAGTGATAATTTCGCTGCCTCAGGCAGCCAGGCAGGCAGAATCCGGCGGGCATAAATTGATACAAGAGATTACGATCCTTATAATTCATGGAGTTCTTCACCTTCTGGGATTTGATCATGAAGCAGATGCAGAAGCAGAAATTATGGAGAAACATGAAGTTGATATATTGGCAAAAGTTGGAGGCGCAGCCTGAATGAAGGTGCTAGGGCTGTCTGGCTCCCCGCGTCAGGGCAATACTGCCGCCTTGCTAACTCGCATGCTGGAAGGTGCAGCTAGCCAGGGAGCGCAGATAAAAAACTTCGATCTGTCCATACTGAATATTAAGCCCTGTACTCATTGTGATGCGTGTTTGAAGGACGGGGAATGTAATATCAACGATGATATGCAAACTCTGTACCGGGAAATGGAAACCGCAGACGCCATCATACTGGCTTCCCCTCTCCACTTTATGACAGTGACGGCTAATGCCAAGCTTTTCATTGACCGCTGCCAGGCAATTTGGGCCAGGAAATACATACTTGGCAAGCCACCATTGGGTGATAGCAAATACAGAAAGGGCGTCTTTGTCAGTGTTGCAGGCCGGAAGGGAAAGCATTTATTCGATGCCGCACGGATCACTGTCAAGGCATTATTCGCCAGCCTGGACGTCAGCTACAGGGGAGAGTTGTTAATTGCCGGGGTAGATGAAGCTGGTTCAATCAATTGCCAGCCGGGGGTTCTTGATGAAGCTTATCGAATGGGTGTCTGTCTCGCAGGGCAGATGGAAGAGTCCAACGACTCGACTTTATAATCTCCGGATGTCATAGTTGCAGACAATAGGCAAGATCCCTGAATTGTAGAGTATTCTCTTGACGGCTATATCGCATATAATAAATTGATTATGACTGTGAGAAGACAAACTCTGCTTGAAGATCGGGTATACGATTTTATCAGGAAGTATCTCCTTGTTGTGCCTGGCAGCCGCATTGTTGTGGCTGTTTCGGGAGGGCCTGATTCAGTCGCTCTTTTGCAATTACTGTACAATTTGAGAAATGTATTAAAGATTTCCCTGGTGGTGGCGCACCTGGACCACAATTTGAGGGGGGATGAATCAACCGGAGACGCGTTATACGTAGCCGGATTAGCCCAGAGTCTCGGATTGCCGTTTGCAGTTGGTGGCAGAGATGTCAAAAAATACCGCCAAACCCACAAAATGACCCTCGAAGAAGCAGCTCGTGAGGTGCGTTATTCATACCTGGCTGAAGTCGCCGCTGAATGCGGTGCCGAACTGGTGGCGACTGGTCATACACAATCCGACAACGTTGAAACTATCCTGATGCATCTCATTCGGGGTACTGGCACTCTAGGGCTCAAAGGGTTGTTGCCCTTAGCTGTCAGGCATTGCGGGGAACATAAAATTAACATTATCAGGCCTTTACTGGATATCACTCGCGATGAAATCGAGGCCTATTGTATGAATCGTGGTCTTGAAACACGTACTGATAGTACCAACCTTAGCCTTTCTCCATTCAGAAATCGGGTTCGTTTGGAGCTGTTGCCTCTTCTCCGGGAATACAACCCGGCAATAGAAAAGGCTGTTTTGCGACTGGCAAATATTGCCGCTGATGAATTGGACTACCTTGCCCTCAACCGGGATAAGGCGTGGAGTGAGTTTGTCACCAGGCATGATGAAATTATTGTGTTCGAGAGGCCCGGATTTGATTCACTTCACCCGGCACTACAGCGCTCGTTGCTACGTCGGGCAACCAATGAAATTGCCGGTACATTGAAAGATATTGAAGCTTCTCATATTGAAGATGTGTTAAATCACCTTGACCGGGGTGCGGGCAAGCAGATTGAACTCAAGAGGGATATTGTTTTTACGATTGAGCATGAACACTATCTTTTAGCAAAAAAAGGGAAAAATTTGTGCCCGTATCCTCCAATCACCGGAGAGCACGAGTTGAAAATACCAGGCGAAAATGAACTTGGCAGGTGGAAGGTAAACACTAGTGTAATCCGCGGAAACCAGGTTGGGGGTGATATAGCGCCTTTAATTTGTTATCTTGATCTTGCCAAGATTACCACTGGACTGGTGATGCGTTCTCGCCAGCCGGGAGATCGATTCGTTCCTATGGGAATGAGGACGGAAAAAAAGATTAAAGACTATTTGATAGATGCCCGGGTTCCACGCTCCTGGAGGGATAATATACCAGTTATTGTATGTGATGATGAAGTTGTCTGGCTGGCTGGATATCGTATTGATGATGGATTCAAAGTTACGGCAGATACGAAAAATATGTTGCGCATTGAGATGACTTGCATCTCCTGAAACTCGTTTAGTTTTTATTGCCCGGTTGCCGCAGCGGGTTTAAAAGGATGTAAAAGCTGATCTGCCATCGCTTATTATTGTAGCCTGGTAAAATCCCCGGTTAACGTGAGCTCGGATTATCAAGCCATACTGCGCGTTGGTGATATCGGTGTTGTTAAAAGAGCCTGGGGAACATGGCTGACTTGCTATTTAGCCAATTAAGGGCTTTTTTGGTGTCTGAGGCAACTTTTTCCTTGTCGGAATTCTTTAAACGGTACTTGAACAACCAGTACACAAATTCGATATCATCCTGTGCCTGATAGCGAGAGCCGGTGTCAGCTGCGCCAGCATAAAGGTTGCGGAGGCTATCCTCCTCTTTTTCATAAATAGCAATAAATGCGCGGCTTTTAGTGTCTTCGGGAGGAGTCAAGCCAAGGCTGGCAAATTCCTTTTCTATTTCAGCACAAACAGCTTTTAGCAGAGCAGCTTCTACTGTCACTCCATACAGGTAGTTCAGGTAGAGGTTATATTTACCATCTCCGATCATTTCCCTGGCTTCTCCAGGAGTAATTTTCAGAGGAGGTTTACCATGGTTAATAAATTGAGCGCTTTCCCGGTGGTTGACTATGTCGCCCCCGGTTTCCATGATCAGCATTTGGGCAAGTGATACCCAATCCAGAGCCTCTCCACCGACAAGATAATTCTCCTCGGGATAATCGCGTATGGCTTCAATCAATGCCAGGTACCAGTGCTTGCCAGCTTTAATAGAGGTTTTCATGCGGTGGACTATTACCTGGTGAGAACCGACAGGCAAGTCGCTCATAAATGACGTCCCCGGCTATTGGCCGCAACAGTGCTTGTATTTTTTCCCGCTGCCACACGGACAAGGATCGTTGCGTCCTACTTTTTTCCCCGTGGTTTTGGATGTCCTCGCAGCACTGGCTGCTCCGGCTGATATGGCAGCAGAATGAGATGGGGAAGGTATTCCTGGCCTTGACATACTGAGTCCGGATGGAGGAGATAGCGGCCGTTCACCCTTTCTTACAATGCTCATTCGGAAAATGGCATGGGCAACGTCGTGACGGATGGTTTGGAGCAGGACCTGGAATTGCTGGAACCCCTGATTTTTATAAGCATCGGCTGCGCGGGTTTGCTGAAGAGTTTGCCAACCAGCCTGCAGGCGCATGAATTCCATATTTGTCAGGTGCTCTACCCAGAGGGAGTCGATTGTTTTGAGCAGCAGGAACTTTTCCAGCAGACGCATCTTTTCTTCGCCAAATTCCTGCTCCCTTTTCTGGTACAGTTTATCAGCTTGATGTGCGAGTGCTTCCTGTATTTGCTCGGGCTTCATTTGAGTCAGAGTTTCCGGATTCAATTCCGGAGGCACTGGCATAATGGTGCCTGCTTCGCTCAACAATCCTGAATAATCTGGCTCATAGGTATCAGCTGTGTGATTGGTTATGATATCTTCGATCTCATCGGCAACCATACCCAGGATATTGGTTTTAAGATCTGCTCCGGTAAGAACCTTTCGTCTCTCGGCATAGATTATTTCGCGCTGCTTGTTAACAACGTCATCAAAATCTACCAATTGCTTGCGTATGTCGAAATGATAGCCTTCAACGCGTTTTTGCGCATCGGCAATTGAACGCGAAACCATTTTATTTTCTATCGGGTCGGACTCATCCATCCCTGCCCAATCCATAATAGCCTTGATGCGTTCAGAGCCAAAGCGGCGCATAAGATCGTCATCGAGAGAAACATAAAAGCGGGATTTGCCAGGGTCTCCTTGACGCCCGGCACGCCCTCTAAGCTGGTTATCTATACGGCGGGCTTCGTGGCGCTCGGTGCCTATCACGTATAGGCCGCCAAGCTCAAGGACTTTCTTCTGCCGGGCTTCCCACTCTTTAATGGCCTTTTCATCGCCATCGTCCGGCTTCTTTCCACCCAGGAGTATGTCCACACCGCGTCCTGCCATATTAGTAGCCACTGTAACCGCGCCGGGTTCGCCAGCCCGTGCGATGAACTCTGCTTCTCTCTCATGCTGCCGAGCGTTTAATACATTATGCTTGATGCCCTTGCGTCTCAGAAGATCACTTACGTAATCCGGTTTTTCAAT
>JAQUNW010000003.1 GCA_028717385.1 Dehalococcoidales bacterium
ATTTCAGCCAGGGGGATGGTTCCATCAGGAGTATTGGGCACAGTGCGCATCACAACTCCACCCAGAGCAGAAGCCCCGCCAACTTCATACCAGAAGATGTGGGACTGGCTGCCGAGGATTATCTCCTCCCCGCGCTGGGTATGAGTGAGTACCGAAAGGAGGTTGCTCATTATTCCGCTCGTGGTATAAAGAGCCGCTTCTTTGCCGAGCATGTCTGCCCCAAGCTTTTCCAGGCGGTTAACGGTAGGGTCTTCTCCATCTACGTCATCCCCAAGTTCGGCTTCGTACATGGCTTGGCGCATTTCATCGGTAGGGAGGGTCTTGGTATCGCTTCTCAAATCTATCGTTTTCATAGACGGCTTTAACCCCCGGTAATTATTAGGTTGACGAACTTGGTTCTGGTGCTCTGAAGAACTCCAGGGTATTATTGGGGCATACTTCAATGCAGTCTCCGCAGAATGTGCACTTATCGGCAATAAACTCCGGTTCTGCCTTTTCCTTGTTCCAGGTGATTGCTTCATATTTACAAGCATTAAAACACTTGCGGCAGTGGATGCACCCGGTCTCACAGCGCTCCCTGCCTGCAATCTGCTTAAGTTCGCTATAGTTACAGCGAAAGGCGATTTTGGTTTTACCTGGGACTAGTTTAATAAGATCCTGCGGGCATTCTTTTATGCATAGGCTGCAGCCGGTGCATTTTACATAATCAATAACCGCTATGCCTCTGGTTTTATCAATCGATATTGCATCGTACTTGCAGGCTCGCATACAGTCACCCAGACCAAGGCACGCATACGGGCAGTGCTTGAATCCACCTGCCTGAAGAGCAGCTGCCTTGCAGGTTTGGGTGCCAGAATAATCAAAGATAACTTCGGAATTCCCCCCGCAGTGTATCATTGTCTTCTTGCTTAAGGAATCAGTATCTATGGTAACTCCCAGTGCGGTTTCCAGGGCTTTGATGGCTTCTTTATCTCCAGCGAGCATTGGGCAGGATACTTCTCCGGCTTTTTCGGGATTGTTAACCAGTTCACTGGCAAGGGCAAAACAGCCAGCGTAACCGCAGGCTCCGCAGTTCATTCCTGGCAAGAGGGAGTTGATTTCGTCGATTCTTCCTAATCCGGGGACTTTATGCGGCACCCGGATATATACAATGTAGATTGCTGCACCGCACAACAGGCCTATCAAGCCAATGAGAACAACAGTTAGAAATAACTGCATGCTATACCATCCCCGCAAAACCGGAAAATGCCAGGCCTAAAAGTGCAGCCACCATAAAAGCAACCGGAAGCCCTTTCATAGATTTGGGGACACGCGCATTATCCAGCCTTTCGCGGATGCCGGACATTATTACCAGCACCAGGGCAAAACCGATACCACCACCCAGCGC
The DNA here is from genome assembly GCA_028717385.1 of Dehalococcoidales bacterium. Taxonomy (NCBI): domain Bacteria; kingdom Bacillati; phylum Chloroflexota; class Dehalococcoidia; order Dehalococcoidales; species Dehalococcoidales bacterium. Next base: position 1,388 of record JAQUNW010000003.1, read on the forward strand.
TGACAGCACGCTTTCGATGAAATTATAGCCTTCGCTGGTGTTTACCAGCGTTACACCAAGAACAGCACAATTGGTGGTAATAAGGGCCAGATATATACCAAATGCACTATACAGGGCATAGTTGGTACGCATGATAACCAACTCCAGGATCTGAACCAGGGTAGCGATAACCAGGATGTAAACCACCGTGCTTAAATACTCTGCGTGGAGGTTGACTAAGATGTAGTTATATATTGGCCAAATCACTGCCGAGGCTGCTACCATAACAAATGTTACTGCCAGCCCCATGCTTAATGCGTTGGATAATTTTTTAGATACTCCAAAGAACGGGCAAAGTCCTAAAAATTTTACCAGCACAAAGTTGTTGATGAGTGCCATGCTGAGGAATATTGTCAATGGATTAGTCATTCTTTATTAACCCCACTCTTCTGAACAAAGCCAACAGCAGGCCAATCACCAGAAATGCTCCCGCCGGTAACAGAAATAGCGAAATTGGTTGTTCGCTTAAAACCGGGAGGGAAAACAGAGTATTACCGAATATGGTTAGCTTGCCGGTTCCCAGGGTCTCTCGTAATGTAGCGATAATGCATATAGCCAATAAAAACCCTGAGCCCATTCCAAGCGCGTCAGCTACTGCCAGGCTCAACCGGTTTTTGGAGGCAAAGGCTTCTGCCCTGCCCAGGATAATGCAGTTAACTACTATCAGGGGCAAATATATACCGAGGGATTCATACAGCGCAGGCACATAAGCCTGGAAAATCAAACTAATTATAGTAACAAAGGTGGCGATAATTACAATAAAGGTTGGTATACGCACAATGCCAGCTACCCATGTACGCAGTATCGAAACCAGTATATTTGAGCAGAGTAGTACGAAAATTACTGCTGCACCCATCCCGATAGCATTATCAAGCGAATTGGTTACTGCCAGGGAAGGGCATAGACCCAAAGCCATTACGAATATTGGGTTGGATACCACCAGCCCCTTGCCGAATTCTTTTAACCAGCTAACCATATATACTCCGCATCTTAATCCAGCAGTGCTACCTTTTCCATTGCCATTTTGCTGACGGCTTCGATAACCGCTTTCGAGCTGATAGTTGCTCCGGTCAGCGTATCTATTTCTGAACTCACCAGGTCTATTGCCATTCCCTCAAACTGGCTTATGAATGGCGGTTCTGTAATTCGGGTACCAATACCCGGAGTTTCGGTATGGGATATTATCACAATTCCCTTGATTGTTTCTTTATTGGCCAGACCGACCATGATTTTTATTTCCCCGCTATACCCCGGGGTACTGGCGAAAAACGCATACCCCTCCAGATCTCCATTGTCATAAAGGGTATAAATGTCGTTCTCGAATTCGAAATCATCCATATCAGGAAATATTTTAGTAAGATGGGCAAGAAATTGCTCATGCTCCTGCCGTTTTATCTGCTCCTCGGTCAGATTATAGGTGAGGCCAAGCAGGCTGACAGAAACCATTACGATAAACGTAAGGAATATAACGGCATAATACTTTTTAAGATCGCTAAGCTGCATTCCTCTTGACCTTTTTCATCCCCATAGGTATCGGTTTCACATACCTGTCAATAAGTGGAGTAACGGCGTTCATGATTAAAATAGCATAGGTAAAACCATCAGCAGCGCTGCCAAGCTGGCGAACAAGTACTGTAAAAACACCTGCGCCGATGGCAAATATAAGCCTTCCCTTCCAGTACAGTGGTGTTGTTACCGGGTCGCAAGCAAAATAAAAGGCAGTTAGCATTACCCCGCCAGCCAGTAGGTGGAAGATTGGGTCCGCGCCAAAAGCCAGGCTGGTCAAGGCAACAGCGCCGAGGTAGCTAAGGGGAGTTCTAATATCAATCGTACCGATTAAAAGTAGCAGCAAGCCGCCAACAATTACAAAAATGGCACCACTGCCGATGAAGCCGGCTGTATTTCCAAATAACAAGCTCTGGTACAGTTCGCCCTTGGTGATTTCTGCACCTATTTCACCAACCAATGGATTTATCCCGGAAATCAGATCTCCCCCGAAACCAGTAGGTTCAATCCAGTGGCTCATCGGGCTTGAAAAACTTGCCAGCAGAAAGGCCTGAGCTCCTAGTGCAGGGTTAAATATATTTTGGCCAGTACCGCCGAAAGCTTCTTTTACAATGCATACAGCAAAGATGGCTCCAATAGCTGCCATCCACAATGGCAGCGCAGGGGGAAGAACCAGCGCCAGGAGCAGCCCGGTGATTACAGTACCGGCATCGAATTTGATAGCTTGCCCTCTCAGTTTTTGGCATATCATTCCGGCGATAATTGCGGTTATTACGGTAACCGCAATAACACCTAAGGCGTTGTACCCATACCGCATTATTCCGCCAACAGCTGGAATCAACAACGATACCAGAGTTATCTTCATCATTTTGCCGGTATCAAACATCCCTCGCATATGAGGGGCGGGTGATAACCGGCTTTTCTGGCTGACTTGTTCTGCCACTTTAGCTATTGCTTCCTCTCAATTTAATCTCGCGCTTGGCGATCTTGATGTATTGCATTAAGGGAATGCCTGAAGGGCAAGAGAATGCGCAATTGCCGCATTCAAAGCAGATATCGATTCCGTATTTACTGCATTCTTCGTATTTACTAATGCGCGCGTTGTAATAAAAATCAACTGGAGAAAGACTAACCGGGCAGACATCAATACATTTACCGCAACGGATGCATTCACTTTCATGCATTTCGGTCTCTGTGAGGGCTAATACAGCAAAAACAGGAGGCGTGATAGGTATCTCCAGGTTATGAGCAAGGCGCCCTGTCATTGGACCACCAAGAATTATCTTATTATTATTGCTTCGGATTCCTCCGCAGTAATTAATAATATCCGAAAGAGGGGTGCCGATCCGCACCTTAAGATTTGCCCGTTTTACCAGGTTGCCACTTGCGGTAATTGTTCTGTCGGCGGGAGGAAGCCCACTCGTCATTACATCGTTTACGCTTTTGACTGTAGCAATACTATGGATGCTGGCTCCGATATCCTGTGGCAGCCTGCCGGGTGGTACTTCCCGTTTCAGTATAGTTTTTACCAGTAATTCTTCAGCGCCTGAAGGATAAACTGATTTAAAGGGGCTGATTAGTATCTTTCCCCCCATCTCCATGTCTGCTGCTGCATTCTCAAGGCTGGCAATTGCGGCTGGATAACGATCATTTACAGCGATGATGGTTTGCTGGGGAGACAGTATTTTTTGAAAAACACGGGTGCCGGAAATAATGTCATGGGCGTTTTCAATCATCAACCGGTAATCGGAGGTAAGATACGGTTCGCACTCCATTCCATTGATTACCAGAGTGTTTACCTTGGCGTTTAAGGCGGAGAGCAACTTGATATAGAGCGGGAAACCGCCGCCGCCCAACCCATATATACCGGTTTTTTCAATTAACTTTAGCAGAGTACGGCCGGAGGCATTTTCCCGGGGGGATTTTTCTGGTTCTATCCATTTATCCTGTCCATCGGAGGTGATGGCCACTGCTGAAATTAAAGAACCATAGAAAGGATCAGCGTATTTGATGATTCCGGTTACCTCTCCTGATATGGTGGATACAATTGGCGGCATAACTGGGTTATCACTTGTGCCGATCCCTTCACCGGCAACAATTGCCTGTCCCTTGTTGACAGTAGGAGCATATTCATTGCCGTAACACAACAGGGGGATAATTACTTTTTCTGGAAGAGGTATCGTCTCAATTGGGCACGAGGCAGTGAACTTGTAACCGGGCAAATCGATACTGTTGAAGGGGATGTTATTTATTTTCACCCTGAACCTCGTATTTACTCAATCCATCAGAACGATGTATCTCCCGATCGTTATCGATTATCATGCATTCAACCCCTTCGAGGTTGTCGACGAATCTTATTCCTTCTACTGGCCCCATTACAAATACTGCAGTTGCCAGTGCATCTGCCAGTTCTGCCTGGCGGGTGATGATAGTAACCGAAATGCACTCACTGACTGAATAACCGGTACGTGGATTAAGGATATGGCTAACCTTTTTAGCAGGGTCAAAATACCTGGCGTAATTACCCGAGGTGGCAATAGACTCGCCCTCTAAAGCAAAGGAAACAATTGATTCATTGGTATTATCAGGATTTACCAAGGTTGCTTTCCAGGCGGTGCCATCGGGCTTGTCTCCCAGGGTAGCACTATCCCCGCCAGCGTTGACAACGGCATGTTTAATCCCCAGGTTTTCCAGGACTTTTAAAGCCTCACCAGCAGCAAACCCCTTGGCAATTCCTCCCAGGGTTATTTCCATCCCCTCAGACATGGTAATAGAATTTGCACCCGGTACAATTTTATTGTACCCGACGAGCTTCATTGCCTCGTTTACCCGTTCTTGTTGAACCTGGGGAGTTTCTGACCAGAGGCCGCCTTCCCAAAGTTCAAGAACTGGCTGAACGGTAATATCAAAAAAACCGTTGGTGAGCTCGCCGTATTCAATAGAGAGTTCAACCAGCTTCTTTAGATCCGCACTGGGGGAATCAATGAATCCTTGTTCATTAAGACGATAGGCTTCGGCAGTTTCGCTGTAAATCGAAGCTGCTTGTTCTATTTCCTGCATGCGCTCAAAAGCCGCTTCAATTGCCGCTGAGGCGGTATCTTCGTCTGTAGCGTAAAGGGTTATAGACACAAAGGTCCCCATCAGCATGCGTGTTTCATCGAAGCTCGTCAGGGTTGGGGCAGAACATGCTCCAGTGACCAGGGTAGAAGCCATAATAATCAGGGAGCATATTGCTCCCAAAATCTGCTTGCGGCAAGAAATCATTTAGCGCCTCAATATAACATTATAGACTATCACGAACTGGTTTAGCATGAGAAACGGGTCTACACACAGAAAATAAAAGGGTATTAAGCTTATCACAGAAACAGGTGGATGTTCCAGTTGCGCTGTATTTGTGCCTTTAATGTATAATGGATTCCAATATGGGTGAGTGGATGCAATCATTATTGCTGACCTTTGTTCCATTGTTTATCGTGATGGATGCTTTTGGTGTATTGCCGTTTATCATCATCATGAGCGAGGGATCTACTGCTATGGAACGGAGCAAGATGGTGAAGGTTGCAATAATAACTGCAGCAATAGTCGGTTTGGTTTTCTTGTTCATCGGGCGGCTGATTCTGAATGCTATGGGTATTTCAGTAGGGGCGTTTGCCATTGCCGGGGGTATTATCCTGCTGGTGCTGTCCGTTAACTATATGACCAAAGGGCACATGATGGATGCAAGCAAAGAAGAAATGGTAGCGGTTGTGCCAATAGGAACGCCGCTTCTGGCTGGCCCGGCTACTATCACTACACTATTACTGCTTGAATCTCAATTTCCTTTTTATATTGTGCTGATATCCCTCACCTTAAACCTGCTGCTTACGCTTGTAGTGTTTTCATTTAGTAATCAGATAGTTCGCTTTATGGGCCCGGGTGGGATCAAGGCAGTATCGCGCGTGTTTACGCTGTTGCTTTCAGCTATTGCGGTAAACATGATGTTACAGGGTCTTGAGATGCTTGAGCTGATTACGCTGCCCATCTAGTAGAAGGCTAAAATATATTCTGGGAGTAATATAGATGAGCGACGGTGCTTTAGATAAGTTAAGAGATGCAATTCAGGCAGAATTACGTTATGCCGGTTTTTCTGAAAAAGCACTACTGCATGCCACGCGCCCCGCTAATACCGGTGAGTTAGCAGGGCATAATGCTTTTGGTATATCGTTTGGGGAAAATGGCGAAACTTTGGCTATCTGGTTAAAAGTTAAAGACGAAGTGATAACCGGGGCCAGTTTTACATCCGATGGGGATGATGCCCTGACTGCTTGCGGCAGTATGATTACCGAATTGATAAAGGGCAAAACGCTGGAACAAGCGGGCTTGCTCACTTCTGGTGATCTGGTGCGTGCCCTGGGAGGCTTACCGCAAGGATGCTCAGTGGCAGCTGACCTTACTATTGAAGTTCTGGGTAATGCGCTGTTAGACGCTCCCGGGAGTTAAACGGATTTTTATTTCTTTGCCCTTTTTAAATGCCGGAGCAATTGAATCCCCAAAGCTGAGGTATTCCTGCCTGTGGCCAGATGAATACAGAAACGGCCGTATTTTATTTACATCCGGCTTACCTTCGGTCAGGCAATCTGCCGTAATATAAGTTTCTAAAATTTCTCCGATTACCAGTACATGACTGCCAAGATCGGGCATTTGTGAAAGTCGGCATTCAAGGCTGATCGGGCATTGTTCAATCATAGGTGCGTTTCCTGAATCTCCGTAAAAGACATTAAAACCGCAAGCGGCAACTTTATCATAGCGCTTACCGCTGGCTATTCCGCAGAAATCTGTTTCGGTTACCTGCTCTACTGAAGGAATGCAGACTGAGAATGAGCCGGTTTCTTTAATCCCTTTGAGGGTAAAACGCTTATGATTAATAGCAATCGAAATCATTGGTGGTTCCCCACAAGCGATTCCGCCCCACGCTGCGGTGAGAAAGTTGGGTTTGCCATTTACGTTGGATCCAACTAAAAAGGCTGGCATTGGGTAAGCCAGGGTAGTTGGCCCGAGGCGTACTTTTTCCATGAGATACCTCTCTTATATACCGGGATTTTTATCCCATAATATAGCGTTATAGTCAAACACCGGCCCATCGTGGCAGATCTTTTTCATGCCGGACGTAGTTTTTATTGAACAACCATAGCACGCTCCAAAGCCGCAGCCCATGCGGGCTTCTAGGGAGACTTGAAAAGGTTTGACTCTCAAGAGCTGCTTGTTATGGGCGGCAATCGGATGATACATAGCGTTTGGACCGCAAGCCATAATCTGGTCTGCCCATCCTATATAGTCATGTAATATTCCGGTTACCAGGCAGTGGGCACCGCAGGAACCATCTTCAGTGGCTATATAACACCTTACCTGCTCTGGCAAGTTATTGGCTGGATAGACACAAGAGGCTGTGCTTGCTCCCTGGAGCAGCGTCACCGATTTACCAGCTTCATGTGCTGCCTGCGCTACGAAGCGTAAAGGCGCAATGCCTAAACCACCAGCAATCAGCAGAATGTTCTGTACTCCAGAGGCAAACGAGAACCCATTACCAAGCGGGCCGAGTGCGTTTACTTCAATGCCTGGTTTTTGCTTGGAGAGCCAGGCTGTTCCCTTGCCGACTACAGCAAAAAGAACTGCGAAACTATCCTTGGTGTAATCTACCTGATGCACTGCAAGAGGCCGCCTCAAGGGGTAGCCATCGCAACTTAACATAACAAATTGGCCTGGTTTGGCTGTTTGGGATATTTGAGGGCAATTCAACCATGCCAGGAAGACTCCCTGATAGAGCTCTTCTATACTTTGTAACGACGCTGTCAATGGTTGTATTTTACTGTTCATTTCTCCTCAGTAATGGTTCTGTATTGAAGCATCGAAAGTGAATTGTACAGCTGATGCCCGTGTTTGATAGCTTCAACCGCAGCGCGGGCAGTATCTAGCGAAGTGAAGCAAGGGAGGCGCTGTTCGACAGTTGCCCGGCGGATATGAAAACCATCTCTTAGTGCCGTTCCTCCTCCGGTGATTGTGTTAATAACCCCGGCAACGATACCGTTGCGTATTATATCTATAATATTCGGGTGGCCTTCACCCAGCTTCTTGCTAATCATTTTTACCTTAAGCCCGTCTGCCTCTATCATGGCAGCAGTGCCTTCTGTTGCGTATAAGCGATAACCCTGCTTGTCCAGATCGCGGATTATTGGCAGTGCCTCTGGTTTATCGCGATCGGCGATGCTGAGAAGAATTGAGCCAGTCTCGGGTAACATCATGCCGGAGGCAATCAGTGCTTTGGCAAGAGCTGCATCAAAAGTGAGGTCAATACCCATAACTTCTCCGGTGCTTTTCATCTCCGGCCCAAGGTATGTATCCACACCGGCAAGCTTGGACATGGAAAATACCGGAGCTTTAATGGCGAAAAGTTTCTTTGGGGGAACCAATCCTCCACAGTAACCCTGTTGCCTAAGGCTTTTGCCCAGCATTACCTGTGTAGCCAGGTCGACCATTGGTATACTGGTTACTTTGGAAATGAACGGTATGGTCCGGCTGGCGCGAGGATTGACTTCCAGGATATAGATACCGTTTTCTCCCGTGCTTTTAGAACGGCATACAACAAATTGAATGTTCATCAGGCCTTTGATTTTAAGTGCCTTGCCCACTGTTGTAGAGTAATCTACTATAGAATCAATATCTGATTGGGAAAGATTGATGCTGGGGTATACTGCCATTGAATCTCCACTGTGGACTCCAGCCCTTTCGATATGTTCCATTATCCCAGGGATGAGTACATCTTCGCCATCACAGACTGCATCTATTTCTACCTCTTTGCCAAGCAGGTATTTATCTATCAGTACCGGATGGCCGGTTTGCAGGTCAACCGCCATTTTCATATAACGTACCAGTTCGCTCGCGTTATGGACAATCTCCATAGCGCGCCCACCAAGAACATAGCTGGGGCGTACCAGTACCGGATAGCCGATCAGCTCCGCCACTTTAAGGGCTTCTTCTATTGTATAGATTGCCGATCCGGGCGCCTGAGGTATTCCCAGGTTGGAAAGAAAACTCTCAAAGCGCTTGCGGTCTTCAGCAAGATCTATGGCTTCGTAATCAGATCCAAGCAGTTTAAGGCCGTTACGGGTTAACGGTTCTGCCAGGTTGATGGCAGTTTGACCGCCGAATTGTACAATCACACCCGGGGTAGATTCTTCGCTTGCAGTTGTAGTTTCATTATCAATAATATCTCTTACGCTTTCCTCATCCAGGGCTTCAAAGTAAAGCCGGTCGGATGTATCGAAATCGGTAGAAACAGTTTCCGGGTTGGAGTTTACCATTATGCTCTGGTAGCCAGCAGCCTGGAGAGCCCATGCTGAGTGTACACTGCAATAGTCAAATTCAATTCCCTGGCCGATGCGGATAGGTCCGCTGCCGATAACAATCGCCTTTTTTCTGTCTTCCGGGATAGCCTCGTTTTCCATTTCGTAGGTACTGTAAAAGTATGGGGTAGAAGCATCGAATTCACCGGCGCAGGTATCTACCATTTTAAATACCGGTCGTATATTCCATTCATGACGGAGTGCGCGTACTTGTTCCGGCAGCCTGTCCGCAAGGGTAGCGATTTGCTCATCGCTGAAGCCCATGCGTTTTGCTTCGGTTAATAATTCTGGTTTAAGCGGCTCCGATAGTAGCTTTTTTTCCATGTTGATGATATTGGATAGTTTTTCTAAAAACCAAACATCTATGCCAGTAACAGCGTGAATGCTATTTAAGCTGATATTTCTGCGAATAGCAGCCATCAAAGCCCATATACGCAGATCGTTGGGATACAACGGGTAGGCATCTATCCCTTTATCTTTATCCCATTCACTATCTTCCCACAACATGGTTTTCTTGCCGAATTCAAGGCAGCGCACAGCTTTTTGAAAAGCGGCTTCAAATGTTCGATCGATAGCCATCACTTCCCCGGTTGCCTTCATCTGGGTGCCAATGATGCGGTCGCCACTGGCGAATTTATCAAATGGCCATCGGGGGATTTTTACCACTATATAGTCAAGCGACGGTTCGAAAGAAGCCATGGTCTTACCGGTTACAGCGTTGGAAATCTCATCCAGGCGTTTTCCTACAGCTATTTTGGCTGCAACACGAGCAATTGGATAACCGGTAGCTTTACTTGCCAGTGCGGATGAGCGGCTCAGGCGTGGGTTGACTTCGATTACATAATACTGGTCGCTTTTTGGGTCGAGTGCCATCTGAATGTTACAGCCGCCCTCAACGCCCAGCGCGCGAACGATTTTTAAACTGGCGGTGCGGAGCATCTGGTGTTCTTTGTTGGTAAGTGTCTGGGAAGGAGCCACCACGATGCTATCTCCGGTGTGCACTCCCATAGGATCGACGTTTTCCATATTGCAAATGGCAATGCAGTTGTTGGCTCCGTCCCGCATTACCTCATATTCAATTTCCTTCCAGCCTTTTACTGAAGCTTCCACCAGCACCTGGTGAATAGGGCTAGCCGCCAGGCCTGACATGGCAACCTTCTCAAGTTCTTCCCAGTTTTGGGCAAAACCGCCTCCGGTACCTCCAAGGGTATATGCTGGGCGGATGACTACCGGAAAACCGATTTCTTCTACAGTGCGCCTTACCTGTTCAATACCGGTAACTATGGCAGAGGGCGGTACCGGTTCCCCGATTTCCGTCAGCATTTTTTTAAATAGTTCGCGATCTTCACCTTTGCGGATGGCACTTATAGGAGTGCCCAGCACCTTGACGTTATACTTTTCCAGAATGCCCTGGTCGGCAAGCTCCATGGCAAGGTTAAGCCCGGTTTGACCGCCAAGAGTGGGGAGCAGCCCATCCGGCCGCTCCTTTTCTATTATTCTGGCAATCATTTCTACAGTCAGCGGTTCTATATAGACAATATCGGCGATATCTTCATCTGTCATGATAGTAGCCGGATTGGAGTTAATCAGCACCGAAGTAATACCTTCTTCGCGCATTGCTTTGCACGCCTGCGTTCCCGCGTAATCAAACTCCGCTGCCTGGCCGATGACGATCGGGCCAGATCCAAGTATCAGCACCTTTCTTGGTTTTTCAGGCATTTAGTTTTGTTTCCTTTGCTAATTTATATAACATAATTATTAATGTTGATCATTTTGTATTGAGCTTGTCTAATACGAAACGTCTAGTTCGCTCCCTTTATGCCGATCATATTTACAAACTTTTTAAAGAGGTACATACTGTCGAGCGGGCCGGGGGAAGCTTCAGAGTGGTACTGGATGGAAAAGATGGGCAGTGTTTTATGCTTGAGCCCTTCCACCGTTCCATCGTTTACATTTATAAAACTAACCTCAAGCCCTTCTTTCAAGGTGTCCGGGTCTACCGCGAAGCCATGATTTTGAGCAGTAATATGCACATGGCCATTTTCGAGCTCTAACACCGGCTGGTTTCCTCCACGGTGGCCGAATTTCATCTTGTAAGTTTTTGCGCCAAAGGCTCTGGCAATCAGCTGGTTTCCAAGGCAAATCCCCATCATAGGTATTTTATCTGCCAGTTCCCTGACGGTATCTACAATGTTATCTACCAATTCGGGGTTACCCGGCCCGGGGGAAAGAATTATACCGTCCGGTTTCAAGCTCAGGATCTGGCGAGGGCTCAGGCTGGGAGGAACCACACTTACATTGGTACCCAGGCCAGACATTATTCGTAATATCGAATATTTCATACCGCAGTCCAGCACCAGGATACGAAGTGCTGATTCGTCAACTGGATTTCCCGGCCAGGAATAGGGTAGCCGGGTACTGACTCGGGAGATAAAATCTTGCTGTTCGTACCGTGGAGAAGATTTAAGTTTTTCAAACGCATGATCTGCATCCAGGCTGGATGTGATGATGCCCATCATTACCCCGTTTGAGCGCAACTTGCGTGTGATTGCCCTGGTATCGAGCCCGAACACCCCAGGTACATCATATGATAAAAGATATTCGTCCAATGTGTTGGTGCAGCGGTAATGACTTGGCTGAATGCAGCATTCGCGTACCACCAGACCACTAAGTTGAACCCGGTTAGATTCAACATCTTCCTGGTTGGTTCCGTAGTTTCCGATAAGTGGATAAGTCGGAATCACTATCTGCCCTGCATAGGATGGATCTGTGAGTATTTCCTGGTAACCAGTCATACTGGTACTGAAGACAACCTCGCCGATGGCATCTTGCGTTGATCCGAACCCGGTTCCTTCGTAAGATGAGCCGTCTTCAAGAACCAACAGTGTTTTATTATTCATTATGATTTCCCCAGTTGTTATAGCGTTTGACTGTTTTTAGTTCCATTAAATATTATCTGCCCGGAAACAATTGTAAAGGCGACTTTTCCTTTGAGTTCCATTCTGTTGTAAGGAGTGTTCTTGCCCTTGGATAGAAAAGCATTTGAGTCCACTACCCATCTTTGGCCAGGATCGATTATGGTGATATCTGCAATCGAGCCATTATCAAGAGAGCCAAGTTTCAGGCCTGCACCTACCAGTATTGCAGCGGGAGCAATAGTCATTTTAGAAACAACTTCTGCCATTGTGAGCCTGCCGTCATGGACAAGTTTCATAACTACTCCCAGCGCAGTTTCAAATCCGCTTATCCCCGCTGGAGCCAGGCTAAATTCCTGGTTTTTATCACTTGAAGTGTGGGGAGCATGGTCGGTGGCGATGATATCGATTGTGCTATCTTTGAGACCTTCGATTAGTGCTTCGATATCTTCTTGGGTCCGCAGGGGTGGATTCACCCGGGCGTTGGTATCGTAATTCATTACTGCCTCTTCGGTGAGGCTGAGGTGGTGAGGCGTTGCTTCGGCAGTGACCCGCACGCCGCGCCGTTTTGCCTCCCTCACTATTTCTACCCCGCCAGCGGTTGATATATGTGCAATGTGTACCCACGCTCCGGTATATTCAGCCAGTCTTACATCACGGGCAATCATAACTTCCTCGCTGATTGCCGGGCTACTCGGGATACCGAGGAGTGTGGATATTTTTCCTTCGTTCATTTGCCCATTTGCTACCAGTGCCGGATCTTCGCAGTGGTTTATGATGGGCAGCCCTAACGGTTTTGAATATTCAAGTGCCCTGAGCATTATCCAGGAGTCAGCTATTGGCGAACCGTCATCGCTGAAACCAACTGCGCCAGCTTCGGCTAGCTCTATCATAGGAGCAAGGGTTTTGCCAGCTCGGTCAACAGTGACACAAGCTATTGGTAGTACTCGCACCCGTGAATCTCTGGCTGCTGTCTCTCTAATGTAACTTAATGTTGACGTACTATCTGCTGAGGGTTGTGTATTTGGCATACAGCAAATTGTGGTAAACCCTCCGGCAGCGGCAGCCAGCGAGCCGGTTTTAATGGTTTCTTTATCCTCAAATCCCGGTTCTCTCAAGTGGCAATGAAAATCGATAAAACCGGGGGCAACTATCATTCCCTTGGCTTCAATAACCTCAGCATTTTGGTTAAATGATGATGCTGCGCCGGGACCACTCTGGATTATCTTGCCATCTTCTACAACAAGGTCTCCTTTGACTTCAAGTGACCTGGCCGGGTCGATTATTAGACCATCTTTGATAATCAGTCTAGATTTCATCTTTTTTACCACCGATAACCAGATATAGCAGTGCCATTCTGACGGCGATTCCGTTGGTAACCTGCTGATCTATAACCGAGGCAGGGCAACGAATCAATTCTGGTTCAATTTCAATATTCTCATTAACCGGCCCAGGATGCATAAGCATTGCATCTGGTTTGGCAAGCGCAAACCTTTGCCGGTTCAATTGATAATAGCGTATATATTCACGCACATCCGGCATCAAGCCGGCATTTTGCCTTTCCTTTTGCAGCCGGAGCACCATTACCACATCAGCTCCTTCCAGGGCTTTTTGAATATCGGTTTCTATTTCAACCCCCTGATAAGGGTGATATCTGTAATTCATCCCCGGGGGTAATAGAGTTAATGGGGCGCACAGAGTAACTTTTGCTCCAACTCCACTGAATCCCCAGATGTTGGATCTGGCTACCCGACTATGACGGCTGTCTCCAAGTATTACTACCTTAAGGTCTTTCAGATGTTTCTTTTGTTCGAATACCGTATACATATCCAGTAGTGCCTGGGTAGGATGAGCGTGCCAGCCATCACCAGCATTTATTATCGATGCCTGGGCATGTTTTGCTGCCAGGTAAGGAGCTCCTGCCATTGAATGACGTATTACAATTCCGTTGACGCCCATTGCCTGGAGTGTGTGAAGGGTATCAATCAGGCTCTCCCCCTTGACGATACTGCTGGAGGCTGATGCCAGATTAATTACATCGGCGCTCAAATTCTTGGCAGCCAATTCAAATGATCCCCTGGTGCGGGTACTGGGTTCGTAAAACAGCGTAGCAATAGTCTTTCCTCTGAGTGCGGGAACTTTTTTAATTGGCCGGGAGAGGATTTCCTTCATCGCACTGGCGGTCTTGAGTACAAGGTCATACTCGGCTACAGTAAAGCTGTCTATATCGAGCAGGTGTTTTCTTGTCCAGTTAAGGTTTTGTGGCTCATCTTCGAGCAATTCGGTTTGTTCTTTTGCCATTACTATTCCTCTTGGGTTTCTCCCAGGTTGAAAATAGAGACTTCATCTGTATCATCTGTTTCAGAAAGTTTGACTCTGACATCTTCATTCCGAGAGCTAGGGATGTTTTTCCCTACGTAATCTGCGCGTATCGGCAACTCCCGATGCCCGCGGTCTATCATAACTGCCAGCTTTATCGAGCTTGGCCTGCCCATATCAATCAGCGCGTCCATGGCTGCCCGTGCGCTGCGGCCGGTGTAGAGCACGTCATCAACCAGGATGACAATTTTTTCATCAATACTTACCGGTATCGAAGTGCTCTCAACCACAGGTTGGAGGTTTCTGTGGGCAAGGTCATCGCGATACAGGCTGAAGTCAAGCACTCCAACGGGGATAGTGGTTCCTTCGTATTTTTTTATATTTTCTGCCAGCCTATGGGCAATGGGTACGCCCCGAGTGCGCATTCCAACCATAACAATATTACTTAAATCCCGGTTGTGTTCTATTATTTCATGGGCCATGCGCCCCAAGGTTCGCCGGATGTCTTCTGCCGTCAGTACTGTTTTATTTGTCATAAAAAAACCTCTCGCCGGCTGGCAAGAGGTTAAACACCGCTATGTACAGGTATCTGCTTAACTTCCTTACCAGCCTCACTGGACTGGTTTAAAGGGCACCTTATTACAGGTGAATATTTTTTTATTTCGGTGAAGTATAGCACTTGTTATTGCTCCGATACAAGTTTTTTTCCCGTTATATGAAGAATTGATTGCATTTTTATACTGTATGACCTGAAGGCTTGTAGAATGTTATAATTATGCCATGACGAAAACCGACCTCCTCTCAAATCTCAACCCCCCTCAGCAAAAAGCAGTTGAAACAGTAGAAGGCCCAGTTTTGATACTTGCTGGGCCAGGCTCCGGTAAAACCAGAGTCATTACACACCGCATTGCCTACCTGGTAAGGGTACTTGGAGTGCGTCCCTATCACATTATGGCAGTGACTTTTACCAATAAAGCTGCCAGGGAGATGTCCTCCCGGTTAGAAGTTCTTGCCGGTAGCGCAGTAAAAGATATGACTTTGGGCACTTTCCACGCTATTTGTGTAAAGATTCTCCGACGTGAAGGGCGTGAATTGGGCATTGATCCGAACTTTACAATTTACGATGGAGACGATCAATTAAAATTGGTGAAAGAATCCATTCAGCAAGCTGGTTTTGATCCGAAAAACTATACACCCGGAGCGGTATTGTCTGCTATTAGCGCTGCCAAGAGCGAACTTCTGAGCCCAGAAGAGTTTTCTCAGCGTGCAGGTGGGCATTTTGATGAAGTAGTGGCGCGCGTTTATGAGAATTATCGCGGGCTTTTGTCTAAAAACAACGCCCTGGATTTTGATGATCTACTCATGAAAACTGTAAAAGGCCTGGCAGCTAAAGAACATATTCTAAAGCGCTATCAGGAGAAATACAGGCATATCCTGGTTGATGAATTTCAGGATACGAACCTGGTGCAGTATGAGTTGGTAAAACTGCTTTCGGCCAAGCATCGCAACATTTGTGTTGTCGGTGATCCTGATCAATCTATATATTCCTGGCGGTCAGCTGACATTCGCAATATATTAAACTTTGAAAAAGACTATCCAGATGTAAAAACTATCTTTCTGGAGCAGAATTACCGTTCTACGCGCAATATAATCAGCGCGGCTCAGGCGGTGATAGACTCCAACAAGTCCCGCAAGCAGAAGAAACTCTGGACCGAAAACGAAGAAGGTTCCAGATTAACTCTAATAGAAGCCTATGACCAGCAGGAAGAAGCCCGGCTGGTCATCAATGAAATATCCAAACTCACCGATAATGGTGGAATGAAAGCAGGTGATATTGCGGTGCTCTTCCGCACCAACGCCCAATCACGCGCGCTGGAAGAGGCATTTGTACGCTACGGTATCCCATATCGGCTGGCAGTTGGCACCAAGTTCTACGAACGACGCGAAATCCGGGATATGCTTGCCTACTTGAAACTTATATATAATCCGGCGGACTCTGTCAGCTTGATGAGAATTATTAATGTGCCCGCCAGGGGTATTGGCCGCCAAACGTTGGAGGAGCTTGCTCATTTTGCGGTTGCCAAGGGTGTGCAGGAAGCAAGCGCGCTAAAGCTGCTGTTGACAACTGGCGAAGCAGAGCTGCTGGAGTATTTTTCACCAAGGTCAATCAGGATATTGCAAGCGTTTGCCGTGTTTATTGCTGAAATACAGAAAATGGCAAACGAGATGAGAACTTTGGACATGTTTGATCAGCTCGTCAACCGGATTGAGTTTAAAAACTATTTACAGAGTCAGCCAGATGGCGAAGACCGCTGGCAGAACGTACTTGAATTGAGAAGTGTAGCCCAGCAGTACAATGAACTTGCTCCTGAAGAGGGGCTGGCAGCGCTTTTGGAATCGATTGCTCTGGTAGCAGATACTGACTCCCTGGGGGAGGTGGCTGATTCAGTAAACCTGATAACTCTTCACCAGGCTAAAGGGTTAGAATTCCCGGTGGTGTTCATTGTGGGAATGGAGGAAGGCGTCCTGCCTCATTATCGTTCAATGGATGATCCTGCTCAAATGGAAGAGGAGCGGAGGTTATGCTATGTTGGTATTACGCGGGCAAAAAGCCGGATTTACCTATGTCGTGCTTACCGACGCATGTTGATGGGTAATACTCAGGCCAATTCGCCATCCAGATTTATTGCCGATATTCCGGGAGAATTGTTTTCCCGTAAAGAAGAGGCGAAACCACCACGAAGTTCTCAAAGTTTTTCGCTATTCTACCGAAGTGACAGTAGCACTGGAGCCGAATTTTCGCTTCCAGCAAAAGAAAGGCGAGTGGTAATCCCAGAAAAAGCGCCTCCGGTGGATGTTCCTCACCTCAAATCAGGCAACCGGGTACGCCATCCGCAATTTGGAGATGGAATTGTAGTGTCGGTTAAGCCGTCTGGGGCTGATCAGGAAGTTGTAGTTGCTTTTGATGACGAAGCGGTAAAGTTGAAACGGCTGCTGCTCAGCTTGGCACGGTTGGAAAAAATCTCCCCAGATTAGTACACCGGGTAGTCTGGCTGGGTATCTTCCAGTTGCGGGGCAGGTTCGTTACCAGGCCGTTCCAGTAGCTCCCACCGAACCATGCCATCTTCAACGAGTTTTTGAATTTTACGTTCAACAGGTGTCAACTGTGCACTGGGGCCATTTTTGATTTCCATGATTACAATTTCTGATGGTGCTCCCTGGCTTAAACCAGGAAAAACCAGCATATCTATTGGACTGCCTATAAAGCGAGCTTCAGTAGGATCGTATTTGAATTCTGGCAAGTAAGGTGCCATTTGTTCATAAAAACGCCCTCCGAGCACTGCCCGGCTCTGGTTAATTGCTTGTTTGCGAATTGAAGTTTTTTCAAGCTCCAGTATTTCCCTCTCCTGTTGCTGCCAGAGCAGGAAACGGCGCTCAAAGCGCCTCCTTATAAGATAAAACATAATAAAAAGGAACGCGATGGAAACAAGGATAGAGATGGCAATAATTAGAGCTGGTTCCATTACTTAACCACCTTTCTAACTAAAGCGGCCGTCACACTTTTTGTTTATTGCTTCATTGGATATTGGTGCCAGCCACCCTTCTTTTTCAGTTTTATAAACATCAAAAGCAGTGACATAGGGCTTGATATCTAGGAGTGGTGTTCCATCCAGGATATCCACATTTTCGATGTCAAGAATATTGTCCCTGATGCCGAGAAGCCTCACAACCGATAAGCCGATATGGTTTGGCCGGCCTGGCATGCGGACGGAAAAAATCCCCCTCGATTTATCTTCCATATAAGGAGTTACTATCATAGGCCCATCATCGGCCAGGTGGAAATAATATAAAAGAATAATGTGGCTAAAACCATCGAGGTCTTTTAGACCTGGGACATATTCCGGAGAAAGCTCAACGGTACCTTTAACTCCCTGAGCTCCGATAGGCTGGATTGGGGTTCCCTTGGGATGAATAAATGGAGAGTGAACAGTCCCAATAGCCTTGACTGTAAATAGCTGCAATCCTAAACCTCGCTGCTGCCCGGTTTGACCAGCGGAACACCTTGTTCGCACAGGGGGCATTTATCCGATCGGTAGGTGATTGTTTCAGATCGTATACAACTGTACACCGGAATGTCAATACCCAATGGTTTTTCCGAGCGATCAACCAAAACCCCAATGCCAACAAGCTTGCCACGTGAGCGGTTGATTACATCTACCACTTCCATTATAGATTTGCCGGTGGTAAAAACATCATCAACCAGTAGCACTCTTTCCCCAGGCTTGATTTCAAACCCACGTTTAAGCGCGCGGGATCCATTGGCAATTTTTTCTGCAAAAATCCCTCGGGTACCCAGATAGCGAGCAACTTCGTAAGATAAAATAATTCCGCCGGTAGTCGGCCCGATTACTACTTCCACCTCATCATTAGAGAAGTTGGTGGCAATCATCTGGCACAGTTGAGAAGTGTATTCAGGGTACTGCAGAATACGGAATTTTTCCCAATATACAGGGGAATGCAAGCCGGATGTCAACTGGAAATGTCCGTTTAATATGGCGCCCGAACTGATGAAAAGATTTTCAGCATAGTTATTGTTTGGCATAATTTATTCCGGCAATGAATAATGCGGAACTCCTCCGAACTCGCTGAATGGCCAGTAGGTAAACCAGGCCTTTCCAGTAATGTTTTTAAGTGGTACTGTCCAGCCGCCCCTTGAGTCACTGCTGTTGTTGCGGTTGTCTCCCATAACGAAATAGTGCCCTTCGGGGATGATACTGCCCTGGTAATCGAACATGGCGAGCTCGGCAGTATATGGTTCATCCAGAGTAAAAGAATGTCCTCCTGCCTTGGTAATATGAACCACACCATCTATGACGCTTACTCTTTCCCCCGGCAGACCGATTACTCTTTTAATGTAATCACTGGTAGCGCCAATTTGAGAAGGAGGAGTAAAGATGATGATATCGCCCCTGTCCGGCTCGGAAAATTTGTAGGCCATCTTGTTAATCATGATTTGTTGGCCTTTATACAGATTTGGCTCCATGCTTTCTCCAATTACTTCAGCTTTAATAAAAGCCATTTGTAACAGGAAGAAAATGCCAAGTGATGCAGCCAGAATTATACCAATTTCACGTAGCCAGTATTTTACTGATGAATTCATAACTTTACAATTATACTCCAAAAGCTCAACCATCCAAAAAAAGACTTATTATAAAGCTGTAACGACGACTTGGCAGGCTAAAAGCTGGTGTATGTTCTGATAATTGCCGAGAGCATTAAAAATATTTTAAATAATTTTTATGATTTGTGGCTTACTATTGTTTTCAGCAGTCGTTTTATCTATCAAAGGTCTTACAGACGGGGAGGAAAATATGATAACTATACAAAGAAGTACAGTTCTCGCAATCCTGGTGGTAGTTGCATTAGCTGCAGCGGTGGGTTTCGGTGTGAATGCTCTCACTTCAAACCCAGCTGCCGCTGAGAGTAACACCAACTACATGAACTTTTCGACCCAGAATGTCGGTATTTGGGTCAACGGACAAGGGAAGGTTACTGTTATACCGGATATTGCTGTTATCAGCATGGGAGTGGAAGCCCAGGCAACAACTATAGAGGAAGCTCAGAACCAGGCGGCTGAATCGATGGATGCTTTAATGCGTGTGCTTAAAGATGCTGGGGTAGCCGACAAAGACATTACCACGCAATATTTCAATGTAAATGCGATTTATAACTGGGATGAAATCACAAGAGCTTCAGTCATCACGGGGTATCGTGTTGCCAATACCGTAAGTGTTAAGATTCGCAATATCCAGGATGCTGGTGGTGTGATTGATGATGTAGTAGCAGCAGCTGGAAAAAACGCTCGGATTAATAGTATTTATTTTACGGTAGAAAATCCGGAACAATATTATGATCTTGCCAGGGAAAACGCAATGAATGATGCCAAGCACAAGGCAGAACAGATGGCCTCTCTTGGTGGGGCACAGCTTGGTAAGCCAACCTATATTTATGAGGGGAATTCTTACTATCCACCGGTAATAAGATACGATAAGGCTTATGCCGAAAGTGATACCGGTACTCCAGCCACTCAGATTTCTCCCGGTGAAACGGACATCATAATAAATGTTCAGGTAGTATATTCAATACAGTAGTCCCGATTCGGGAAAAAATCAGCCCGGAGATCTTTCTCCCGGCTGATCCGGTTTTCATCTGAGCTGAAGTATTTGCAGGTACTAGAAACGTGATGATAGAATCTAACTGTGAAGTACATGCAAGAAGCCCTTTCTTTAGCTAGGCTTGCGCTTGGCAGCGTTAGCCCTAATCCGGCTGTGGGCGCTATACTCGTTCAGGACGACATAGTTGTGGGGAGGGGTTATACCCAGCCCCCCGGCCAGGCTCACGCTGAGGTGGTTGCCTTGCAACAAGCAGGCGAAGCTGCAAAAGGATCGAGCTTATACGTAACGCTGGAACCGTGTTGTCACTATGGTAAAACCCCTCCATGCACCGAAGCTATAATACGCGCCGGTGTATCTGAGGTACACGCTGCTATGATTGACCCGAATCCGGTGGTTAACGGTAAGGGCTTGGCTGCTCTCCAGCAAGCGGGCATCAAGACAGTACTTGGTGAGAGTAAAGAAGAAGCCCAAGAAATTGTAGAAGCTTACATAAAATATATTACTACCGGTATACCTTTCGTAACTGCCAAATTTGCAATGAGTCTTGATGGTAAGATTGCAACCGGCAGCGGGGATTCCAAATGGATATCCAGCGAATCCTCCCGGAGTTATTCACACAGCTTACGAAATCAGCATGATTCTATCATGGCTGGTATCAATACAGTGCTAAAGGATGATCCTCGTCTTACAGTAAGAAGTGGAAGCGGGAAGGGTGGGACGGCACATAGACAACCGGTTAGAGTAATTGTAGACAGTTATGCCAGGACACCCTTAAATGCCCAGATTCTTGCCGAAACAGGAAGGACGATTATTGCAGTTGGCGAAGAAGTTTCCGAACAGAGAAAGCAACAACTTATAGAAAAAGGTGCGGAAATTATAGAACTGCCTGTAATCAACGGATTTATCGACCTGAAGCAGCTGATAAGCGAACTGGGCAAGAAAGATATAACCAGTGTTATGGTTGAAGGGGGAGGCTCTGTCCTGGGGTCTCTGTTTGATCAGCAGGTGGTAGATAAAGTTGTCGCCTTTATTGCTCCGATAATAATTGGGGGCGATCTTGCCAGGTCTCCGGTGGGTGGGCAGGGGGTTGATAAGGTAACGGAAGCATTCAAGTTGACGAATGTTAAGTATGCAAATTTTGAAAACGATATCATGGTAATCGGTTATTTGAGATAAAAGATGTTTACCGGCATAGTAGAAGAAATGGGAGTGCTCTATTCCAGGCAGGAAAACCGTTTGACTTTTAAAGCCAAAAAAATACTCGACGAGTTGGAGATCGGCGACAGTATTGCGGTAAATGGTATCTGCCTTACAGTAATATCTTTTAACCATGAAGGCTTTACTGTAGAAGTAATGCCGGAAACCTTAAAACGCTCCAACCTTGGTATGGTGGAAACCGGTGGCAAGGTAAATTTGGAAAGAGCGCTTACTCTGGCTCGGCCGCTTGGCGGGCATTTTGTTCAGGGGCATGTGGATGGTATCGGGAGGGTTAAAACAGTTACCAAAATCCCTGGAGCAACTATAATCAAGTTGGTTGCACCTGCCAATATAATACGTTACATTGTAGATAAAGGCTTTATCGCAGTTGACGGAATAAGCCTTACGGTCGTAGAACAAATTGGCGATGAGATTACTCTTTCAATTGTCGGTCACAGTTTGTCCAATACCACTTTAGGCAGCCTCAAAGCTGGAGACGTTGTAAATCTGGAAGCTGATATTTTAGCAAAATACGTGGAAAAATTTACTGTTCGGCGAGATGGTGGAATTAGTATGGAATTTTTGGCCGAACATGGTTTTACAGCAGAATAATAAGGGGTTGAATTATGGCACTGGCCACTATAGAAGAAGCACTCGAGGATATTAAAGAAGGCAAACTCATTATCGTTGTCGATGATGAAAATCGCGAAAATGAAGGAGATCTTTTAATTGCAGCGGAAAAGGTCACACCTGAAGCTATCAATTTCATGATAAAACATGCCCGCGGACTGGTTTGCATGCCTTTGACCGGCCTGAGGCTGGATGAGCTTGATATACCTATGATGGTGAACCAGAATACTTCTGCCCATTGTACTGCCTTTACCGTTTCCATAGAAGCAAAGCATGGGGTTACCACCGGCATTTCTGCCCATGATCGAGCTCATACGATACAAACGGTAATAGATCCAAAAACCAGGCCAGAAGACATTGCACGGCCTGGACATATCTTTCCTTTGAGGGCTAAAGATGGTGGAGTATTAATCAGAGCCGGGCATACCGAAGCGGCTGTCGATCTGGTAAGGCTTGCTGGTCTTTACCCTGCCGGTGTAATTTGCGAGATTTTAAACGCTGATGGCACGATGGCTAGAGTGCCGCAGCTGGAAAAGATTGCAGAAGAGTATAACCTTAAAATTGTGAGTATTGCTGATCTTATTGCTTACCGCATGCATCATGAAAAATTGATTAGAGTGGTTACAAAAACCAAACTCCCCACTCAATATGGTGAATTCCAGGCTATAGCATACGCCAGCCAGACTGACGAAGGCGAACATTTGGCTCTGGTGTATGGAAATATTCATACGGATGAACCTGTGCTGGTACGGGTACATAGCGAATGCCTCACCGGTGATGTTTTAGGCTCAAAGAGATGTGATTGCGGTGAACAACTGGATGAGGCAATGAGGCGGATAGTGGAAGAGGGTAGGGGAGTTCTGCTTTATATGCGCCAGGAAGGCAGGGGCATAGGGTTTCATAATAAGCTAAAAGCTTACGCCTTGCAGGATGAAGGGATGGATACCGTAGAAGCCAATATTTGCCTTGGATTTAAAGATGATCTGCGAGATTATGGAACTGGTGCGCAGATTCTTGCCGATTTAGGTTTACATAAAATTGTATTACTCACCAATAATCCCCGCAAGGTTGTCGGATTGGAGGGTTATGGTTTGACGGTGGTTGAAACCATGCCTATAATAATCCCGCCCAACGAATACAATCGGCGGTATCTGGAAACCAAACAAAACAAGATGGGGCATTTGTTAAAAATTGATAAAGATACGCAGTAGTACTGGTATCGCTAAAAAGGAGAAGGGAATATGGGCAAGAGTTTTGAAGGCAATCTTGATGGAAGTGGGCTAAAGATAGCTGTTGTGATATCGCGGTTTAATGAGTTTATCACCTCCAAATTGCTGGACGGCGCAGTCGATGGTTTGGTTCGCCACAACGTCAGTAAAGAAAACATCGATGTTGCCTGGACTCCTGGCGCTCTTGAAATACCTCTGGCTGCCCAGAACTTGGCTCGCAAGGGCGGATATGATGCAATAATTTGCCTGGGGGCAGTTATCCGAGGAGGTACTCCTCATTTTGACTATGTGGCTACCGAACTAAGCAAGGGAGTAGCTAAGGTATCACTGGACAACGGGATTCCGGTTATCAATGGGGTAATCACCAGTGATAACCTGGAGCAAGCCATAGAACGAGCTGGCTCAAAGATGGGGAATAAAGGTTTTGCTGCTGCTTCCAGTGCCATAGAAATGGCTAATCTAATAAAGACGTTGTCTTAAAATTAGCCGGTGATTTTGTAAACCTTATCCCCTTTGCGGACTCTATCCGGCACCTTGATTCCCACGGATTGCCCGGAATGGGCTTTCTCTACGCTGGCATGTTCAATTTGCATTTCGTGTATGTGGATTTCAATATCTGTCGTGTGGCCAAGGATGCGGATTATATCACCCTTTTTCAGTTCACCGGTAAGCTCAACTCCGGCGACCATGGGGTGTGCGAAATAGTCCGATATGTAACCAATTTCTACTTCAGCCACTTTTCTGCACCTCCCTTCTCGCAATATCTCAAAGTATAATCCCCACTATAGTCCAAATCAATAACCTCAGACTTAAAATATCCGGCAAAAATTGCCATAATTCTTATTGCATTATAGTTATTTATATACTATAATGCATAGCTAAATCGAGTATGATAGTCATAGATGATCATAAATAATAACCGGCGTGCATTATCAGTAAACAACAATCAATCAGTGGCGGTTCATCCAAAAGCCGTTTCTGATATTTCTAATATGCCGTGTACGTTCTTAAAATAAAACGGGAGGGAAACATGAAAAAAAGCGTACTAATAACCATCATCGCCGTAAGTCTGGTAATTATCGCATGTGTGATAAGTGCTTGCGCGCAGGAGAAAGAGACTGTTACAGTCACCAACCTAAAAACCACAACAGTGTCCCAGGGAACTACAGTTTTCAAGACAACTACTGTAGCTTCAACTGAGCGGGTAACCGTGACAGTATCTGTGGAACCTCCAATGACTGGCACTCCTCCGGGAACCCCTCATTCTCTGGAAGTAAACTATGGCAACTGCTTTAACTGTCATCTGATTCCAGCTGGGCATTCCGGCCGAGCTATGATAGAGAACCTGTGTTGGGAATGCCATGCTGAACTTCCGGTTGAACAGTGGGCAAACGTAACCTAGAATACAGCAAGCATAATTAGATTTTAACATCAGGTTTGGTTAACACGGTTAATAGATAAACCAGATTAGAAAAAGCAGAATATCGGGGCACCTGTGAAACAAGGTAAAAAATGCCTTCTTTCGTAGGTGCCCTGTGTATTTATCACAATAATAAGCCTATGCTTTAATACTCGATCCAGTAGGCACACATCAAAAAACCACTAAAAAACCCTTATTTTTGTTAACTTGACAATGCGATGTATCTGTAGTAACCTAACGTCTGTTTTAACATTCGATATATTATAAATAACATAACGTTCTGCGCGGGACTATATAACATAATTTACATAAGGAGGAATGGAAGCTTGAAATATAGACAGATACTCGCAATAGTTACGTTTGGTGTTTTTTGCCTTACATCTATACTCGGGATGGCCGCCTGTAAATCCGATGGTTTAACCAAAACCATCAACCAGACAACCACTCTCACCAAAACTCTTACAACCACAGTTCCTGGCCCAATTGTTACAGTGACACAAGAACCGGTTCAACCTACCAATACTATTCCAGCTGGCACAAAAAAAACTATCACTGACATGTTTGGTCGGGAAGTAGTGGTGCCCTCTGTTGTAAATAAAGTATTGACTTGCGGTCCGGTGGAAATGGAACTTGTTTATATGCTGGCACCGGATAAGGTAGACGGTTTAAATTTTACGTTTAATGGAAATCCCCCTTTTGCACACGGTAAATACACCTCGCTGCCTGTAGTTGGCGGCTGGTTTGGCACCCAAACTGGCAATTATGAAACATTTATAGCTGCCATGCCGGATATTATTATCGATGGCAACCAAGTGGGCATTGAAGAAAGACAGTCTAAATTTGGTGAGATTCCGGTAGTGGGTGTTGACACAGGAGATCTGATGTTTGATTACAAAGAAGCCGCTCGCTTCCTTGGTGAACTGCTAGGTGTGGAAGAAAAGGCCAATGCGCTAATCGATTACTACGAAGAAGCCATGCTGTATGTTTATGGTGTAGTTTCGGATATACCAGAGAACGAACGAGTCCGAGTGTACTATGCCGGGGGCAAGGAGGGCTTTAACACTGACCCACTAGGTTCACAACATACCATGCTGATGGATTTCTGTGGTGGTATAAATGTAGCCGATGTAACACTATTGCCAGGTTACGGCATGGCTGAAGCCTCTATGGAGCAGATTTTGCTGTGGGATCCGGATTTGATAATCATTGGAAGAGGTTCCCAGGCAAATCTTTATCAATCGATCATGAACGATCAACGTTGGGCTGGATTAAAAGCAGTGCAAGATGAGAAGGTCTTTCTGCGGCCAGATAACCCCTTTTCCTGGTTTGATGGACCGCCCGGTCCGTGCCAAATTTTGGGTATGTACTGGATGGTTAACCTTCTTTATCCAGACCAAACTCAAGATCTGGATTTAAATACTAAAGTTAAGGAGTTTTATTCGGATTATTTACACTACGATCTGACATCCGCAGAGATTGAGTCACTTCTGCCTTATCAAAACTAGCTATGGATACAACCTCTGAATGCAATGTAACAAAACATAAACGCTGGAAGGCGTTCAGAACCTCGAACTTGAGCGGGGTATCTGCCGGTTTGATTCTGGTAATAGTATTAATTGTTCTTTTTATCTTTTCTTTTGTTATCGGCAGGTATCCCGTATCCCCAATCGATGTTGTTAAAACACTTTGGGCGGCTATTTTTAATTTGGAAATTACCCTGCCGCCCAATGTGGAGAATGTCGTAATCAATTTGCGTCTGCCGCGTATTATAGCCGCCATACTGGTAGGGGCTAGTCTTTCTGTAGCCGGTACGTCCTTCCAGGGCTTGTTCCGAAATCCGTTGGTTTCGCCAGATATACTTGGGGTTGCCTCCGGAGCCGGTTTTGGTGCAGCGCTGGGGATTATAATTTCTGGCCACGGTTTAGCTATCCAGGCGCTGTCGTTTGTTGGTGCCCTGGTAGCGGTAGGTTTATCCCATTTCATCAGCCGGGTAGTAAAAGGAAACCAGACATTAGGTTTGATATTAGCTGGCATTGCCATTGGATCGTTGTTTAATGCATTTCTATCCCTTATGAAATATGCCGCTGATACCACAAATCAGTTACCGGCTATTACATATTGGTTAATGGGTAGCCTGAATGCGGTGGGCAAACAGGACATATTGATGACCGGATTGCCAATGCTGATCGGCATTACTATTCTCATACTTATGCGTTGGAGGCTGAATGTCTTGGCTATGGGCGAAGAAGAAGCTATGGCCCTCGGAGTCAATACCGATCTGTTACGCGGTGTAGTGGTTGTATGTTGCACTGTTATCACAGCTTCAGCGGTTTGCATCAGCGGTATTATCGGTTGGGTCGGCCTGGTCATACCACACATTGGGCGCATGCTGGTAGGCCCTTGCCATCGTAAACTTTTACCAGTAAGTGCTTTGCTGGGGGCAATATTTTTACTATTTATTGATAACCTTTGCCGGGTGATTGCTCAGGTAGAAATCCCTATTGGCATATTGACTGCAATTATTGGTGTACCGTTTTTCCTCTACCTGCTCGCTAAAGGGCGAAGGGGATGGGCTTGATGCTGGTAGTAAAGAACGCTTGTTTCCACTACGATGCGGGGGAAAATAGTGGTTTTGAAGAAGTAAATTTTTCCCTTAAAACAGGGCAGGTGATGTGTGTACTAGGCCCCAACGGATGCGGTAAAACCACTATGTTGAAATGCCTGTTAGGCTTGTTGCGGCTGCAAGGAGGCAGCATACGGCTGGATGGCCAAGAACTCAGCCAGATGTCACGCAGTGCAGTAGCCCGAATTGTAGGATATATCCCCCAGTTGCATCAGCCAGCTTTCCCTTTTTCAGTGCTGGATACGGTATTGGTTGGCAGGGCTCCACATTTAGGATTTTTACAGTCCCCTGGTGAGAAGGATATTGAAATTGCACGCTCTGCACTTGAAGCATTGAGTATAACGCACTTGAGCAACAAACCGTTTACTCAGCTTAGCGGCGGCGAGAAGCAAATGGTTACTTTTGCTCGTGTACTTACCCAACGGCCAGCGTTGCTCTTGATGGATGAGCCAACTTCACATCTTGACTTTGGTAATCAAACCATGGTTTTAAATGTTGTTCAACAACTAGCTGCAACCGGAATGCCAATAATCATGACCTCGCACTTTCCGGATCATGCATTTTTGACTTCGAGCAAGGTGGCCATCATGAAGAAAGGCAGGTTTTTAGATTTTGGCCCGCCAGAAAAGGTCATTACCGAAGATAATATGGAGAAGATCTATGGAGTAAAAGTGAGAGTTATGGATGTTAATGATGTTGTCGGTTATAGAGTTTGTTTGCCCCTGAAAAATCATTTAAATGATTCGAATACACAGAAAATTAACCTGGAGGGATTCTATGCAAAAAAATCTTGACTATTATCTGGAAAAAGCCAAAGTGTTGCATGGTGATATTTGTGCTGGCATAGTTCTGGGGGCGCGCATTACCTTAACCGGAATGAGAGAGCTGGGTATGGACCCAGATGAGCACAACCGCGACTTGATAGTATTCGTGGAGATTGATCGTTGTATGACTGACGCCGCTCAGGCAATTACCGGTACGACGTTAGGCCATCGAACCTTAAAATACGTTAACTATGGCAAATTTGCTGCTACTTTTTATGATCTGGCCAGTGGTAAGGCGGTACGCGTTTCCCGACGTGATAAGGTCAAATATTCAGGCCAGGACATGAAGGAATATTTTAAAACAGCACCAGAAGATGAAATAATTGAAATCGAAAAGGTTGAAATAGAAATGAGTGATTTTGACTTGCCAGGATATCCTCGCAGGACTGAAGAGTGCTGCCACTGTGGTGAACTTATCTTTGATGGCCGTGGTGTTGGTCGTAAAGGCAGCTTGCTCTGCCGGGCGTGTGCTGACGGATCTTATTATAAAAAAGAGAAGGTTAACAATGAAACTGATTGACGATTTGATTGCACATGCAAAGTGTAATAACGCGCCGGTGAAAGATGTGCGGGTGGGAGTGTCATGGACCGGAGTCTGGGGCAAATACTGCGGTCTGGCAAAAACCTATGGCATCCCAGTTGTACACGGTAATTATACTCGCGATATGGGACATCTTACTGAAAGAACTGCCCTGGAGCTGGCTGAGTATTCTCGTTCCTGGAATCTAATTGAAGCTAGTATAGGGGTTGCGGCAATTAGCTCAATGACAAAAGCTGCGAGGAGCGTCGATATCAATGCCCGAGACCTAATCTTAAAAAAAGCCATGGATAAAAAAGTGGCAATATCGGGCTCTTTTCCCTTTACTCCTGAATTAAAGAAGCTGGCTCGAGAAATTTCAATATTCGAGCTTGACCAATCTAAACTGGATCCGGTAAACAACATCATTACTGAAACGGCTGCTGAGCATATTATTCCCGAATGTGAAGTGGTTATCATAACTGGTTCTACGTTGATTAACAAATCAGCAGAACGTTTGCTGGAACTGGCGCGATTAGCCCGGGCATATACTGTGGTACTGGGACCATCTACGCCAATGAGCGAGGTATGGTTTGATTATGGTGTGGACTTGGTAGGCGGGGTTGAAGTTCTTAATCCCCAAGCAGTATTGTTGAAGCTTAGTCAAAGCGGAGGTATGCTGGATACGCGTGTATGTCCTGGGGAAATCATCTTCAAGGCAATTGAACGATGAATCGCACAAAGCTCACTGATACCAATAAGTTCTCAAAGGTAGCCAGATATGCTTTTGCTCCGATATATCCCTTTCTGGCCAATCAGATAAAAGCAAAATTCGGTATTGAAAATGGAACATGTATTGACGTTGGTTCGGGTCCGGGTAATCTGGCCATAGAAATGGCTAAAATTACCAATCTAAAGGTGTTTTCTCTTGATCTTCAACCGCAGATGAGTGATATCGCTCTAGAAAATATCAAACAAGCTGGCCTGAGTAATCGTATAACTACCATCACTGCCGATGTTTGTTGCATCCCTTTTCCAGACGATTCGGTGGATTTGGTGATCAGTCGCGGATCGATATTCTTTTGGGAGGACCGCCCGGCGGGTTGCGCAGAGATATATAGAATCTTGAAACCCGGTGGAGTTGCCTATTGCGGAGGCGGCATGGGAACTCCTGAAATACGTGCTCAGGTGATGCAAAGTATCGAAAAGGATGATAGATTTGCACAAGAAAGGGACTTTTGGGTTTATAATATTGGAAAAAACAGAAACCGATTGGAACCAGAAGAGCTTTGCGCAAGGTTGATGCAAATGGGAATCCCTGCTACGGCGGAAAAGGAAAACGATGGTATATGGATTCAGTTTATAAAGTAGATAACATGAACAAACATCCGTTTTCGATGAACAATGAAGTAGTAACCGAACAAGCAGCCAACCTTGCCCGCTGTTGGCAGGATGGTATAAAACATGCTACTTTCAAAGGTTCCAGCCAGGATTTTTGGGATAATTGGGCTAAATCTCTACCAGCAAAAACAGCAGGAAGCAACTATGTGGAAGAAGTATTAGCCAGGATGAAGTTATTGAACACGGATTCTGTCCTGGATGTAGGCGCTGGAACTGGAGCTATGGCTATACCGATAGCAGAAAGAGTACATACATTAACTGCTTTGGATCAATCTCCCTACATGCTTGAGGTGATACGGGAAAAAGCTTCTAAAAGAGGTTTGAAGAATATTGCTACCATTAGTATCAACTGGGCGGAAGTGCAAATTGGCAGGGATATCGAGGCGCATGATGTAGTGCTCGTTTCAAGATCACTTCCATCGCAAGGTGATATTATCTCCAGCCTCCGTTCAATTGATAAGGCTGCTAAACGATCTTGTTACATAACATGGAAAGCGGACAGTCGCGATGCTTTAGAGGAAGAGATTTGCGACAGGCTTGGAATCCAATACCGCCCTTTTCCTGATCATCAATTGCTTTATAACTTACTATGCAGCATGGGTATTCGGGCTGATGTCGACATTTTTAGAATTACCGGTCAAAGCGTTTACCACAGTATTGATGATGCTTTTACCCAAATTATAAGGAGTCACTCTTTTCAAAATGAAGATGAAAAACAAGCGATAAAGAATATGCTGACCGAGAAGTTGGAATACAGCAATGGTCTTTACAGCCAAAAGAAAAATAACCTCTGGGCATTAATTCATTGGAACAAAATATTATAATAGTCAATCAATTATTGGGAGGATAATAGCATATGCCACACACTATTCAGCAAAGAATTGTTGATAACCTTCAGCCTGTATCAGAAGGGCTAAAAATACAAGATGTCCGAATAGGGCTTGGGTACACGAGTGTCAGGCTCAATAATAACAACATAGGGTTAGCCTGGACTGGCAAAGATGAACCTGGTCATTGTACTCACATGGCGGCGGCCGGTACTCTAGCCGGAAGAAGTGCATTTAGCCTGTTAAATATGCTGATAGATCAGGGGCATTCTCTTTCTCGCACTCTTGGATTAGCTACGGCTAATGCATTGGTTGCCGGCCTTCCTCGCCCTGAGTCTGTGCAGAAAGATTTTTTAGATATTATCGACGTTCGGGCGAAGGACAGCGTCGTAATGGTCGGTTATTTCGGCCCAGTGATTCCGCAACTCAAGAAGAGAGGATGTAAACTCGATATACTGGAGCTGAAAACCAACAAACCAGGTGCAATTCCAGTAAGCGAAGGACAAGAACTGATGGCTACATGCAGCGTCGCCATCATCACAGCTACTTCGATAATTACAAATACTTTCGATGGATTGATGGCTCAGTTGAACAAACCAAGAGCGGTGGTTGTGCTTGGTCCCTCTTCTATTATGTATCCAGAGGTGTTTATTAACACCCCAGTAACGCACATTAGCGGTGCTCGTGTGCTTGATGCCCAGGCTGTAGAGAGGATAGTGTCCGAAGGTGGTGGCACCCAGATATTAAAACAATATTTGAGCTTTGAGACGATCCGCGTTTCGCACAGCTAGTGTTGAAAGACGGCTAAAGAACAAAAAGTTGTTTCTTCTTCGTGGCTAAAATGGTAGATTCCAGTGCTTAGTCAGCTCCGTTGTTTCCACCGGAGCCACTGTTTAAATCTGCAGGAATGGACTCATTCATTTTTTCGGCAAAATGGACCAGGGCATCAACAGCACTGTCGGTACCCCATATTTTGGCTGTTTCTTCATCCAGCTTTTCATCTGTCCACATATCCAGCATGTGAGCCATATGCTCGCGTTGAGTAGTATTAAACTTGCATGTCGTATCGAGGCAGTGGGCGCCGGAGGTGCAATGATGATCGTCGATGTCTACGCTTTTTATCATTGTTCGCCTTAAAAAATCTTTACCGATTATCATATGTCGTATTTTACCGCTATAGCTGCAAACAGCCATAGAAAAGTCTTGCCCTGAAGGCAATTTGGAATCAATCCACCTGGTTTCATATTCAGTCATCGGATAGATCTTCTCCTTGGTATATTTATAATAATTTAGTCTGGATTTCTGTGGAAACCACCAATTTTTGTCAGGTCAAACTATTGTGTCTGTTTGTGCCTGCGTTTCTACAACGCACCATTCTTGAACAACTCAACTCTCATATTTACCTGCGTGATAAGCCAGTGCCAACGACAGTAATTCTGACATATCGCAGTTTTTCTTGCTCCCCATCTAGAAAATGCCCCAGTTTACATAAAAGGCTTTTTTATGGTCAAAAGGAGCTTTATTCACAAAACAAGTATATCATAAGTCCTCAAGATCTCCCATAGAAACAGTCTTGATTAAAGAATAAAATTTAGTAGAATATCTGGTTTGTTGCCTTGGATGTTACTGCTACATTTGAATCCAATATTTAATTCTAAAGGAAGAGTTATCCTTTGATTTTGGTTGGACTCCTGGGTTATAATTAATAGTTAAAAAATGAACTATTCATTTATGAACCAACAAGACATCATCGACGAGATAGCCAATGGCTCCTATCATGCGCTACACCTGCTGCATCGCAACCTGTTAAATCTGCCAGGCCAAAAAATCATTCACCACGATTTGGCAATTCTGAGCATGCTTGCCATGAATGGCCCGATGCTGGCATCAGAGCTGGCTGAAAAACTATCGTCGACCAGGCCGCAGATGACCCAGTTCATCGACAGGCTGGAGAAAAAAGGGGCGGTGTTAAGAAAAAGCGATACTAAAGACCGGAGACAGGTCCGGGTGGAAATAACCAACAATGGCAGGTCAACCCTCTCCGGATATCGCGGGATGGTCCGCAGCCATATTACGGAGAAGTTGGAGAAACTGGAACCGGGACAGACTGAACACCTTGCCCAAGCTTTAAGGCAAGTTATCGAGATAACCCAGAAACTGGTATAAGAAGGAGCTATTAATGACTAAACCCACCCCGCACAATAAATGGCTGGTGCTTGGCATTCTTGCTATTGCCTTATTCATGATGAATCTTGACGTCACCATTGTGAACATCGCTCTACCTAGTATTATGAATAACCTGGATGCTTCTCTTGCAGATGCGGAATGGGTGGTTAATGTTTACATATTGGTATTTGCGATCAGTTTGATAACTATGGGGCGATTCGGAGATATTTTCGGGCGTAAGCGCATGTTCATTAGCGGCCTGGTGCTGTTCACAATCGCTTCACTGGCCTGTGGCTTGTCTCCCAACATTCAAACATTAGTTGCCAGTCGGGCTTTCCAGGCTTTCGGCGGGGCAGCGATGATGCCGGCTACTCTTTCCATACTGAATGTTGCTTTCAAAGATGGAGGGCGTGGGCAAGCTATGGGCGTTTGGGGTGCAGTTTCTGGGGCTGCCAGCGCTCTGGGGCCTATCATTGGCGGACTGTTGGTCGATAATTTATCCTGGGAATACATATTTCTGGTTAATATTCCTCTGGGTGTACTCGCTGTAATTGCTGGCATCATCATCATTAGTGAGTCTACCGATCCGACAGCTATCAGGCAAATCGACTGGCCGGGAATAGCTAGTGCCACGGCAGGATTATTCGGACTGACCTTTGCACTTATTGAAGGGCAGAGATTCGGCTGGAGTTCGCCGATAATTCTCGGAGCGTTTGGATTGTGCGCTATCGGGCTAGCCCTATTTTACTACATTGAAAAACGCAGCCGTGTTCCCCTGATTCGGCTAAACCTGTTCAAGAGCGTCAATTTTACCGCTGGAAATATCGTGAGCGCGCTCCTGATGTTTGGCTTGATAGGTATACTTTTCCTGCTGGTTCTATATTTCCAAATCGTTCTTGGTTTAAGTGCAGTTAAAACCGGGTTGGTGCTTTTACCAATGTCGGCGGTGGTTGTACTAATCGCTCCCTTTGCGGGCAGGATGGCAGAACGCAATGGCGTGCGATGGATATTGGCCTCTGGCATGTTGATAATATCAGTTGCGATCTTTTTCATGGCTGATTTGTCCGTCGATACTACGTGGCAATCTCTGATTGTACCGCTGATATTAGCAGGTGTAGGCATGGGGCTCGTCATGGCTCCGGTCAATACTGTGATTATGGGGGCAGCCAAAGTCGAACAGTCGGGAGCTGCCAGCGGCATCATGACGACCATGCGGCAAATCGGAAGCCTGCTTGGCATTGCTGTACTCGGCGCTGTTCTGCAGTCACGACTTGCAAGCGGGTTGGTTTCTGCCGTGAATGGCACCGATGGTATACCTCAAGAAATTAAGAAAGCGATAATTAATGCGATCAATGACGGGGCTATGAACTTTGGAGATATGAGCGGCATGAATACCGGAGGCATGCCGGAAATGGCCCAGACAGCTATGACGCACATGTTTACTACTGAGTTTGCCAGCAGTCTTAACATGGCGATGATGGTAGCGGCGATATTCTGCCTTATCGGGGCAGTAGCAGCATTATTCATCAAGAATCCCAGCCAAATAACAAGATAATAGCTGTGAGGTTCTTTGATTTGTTCTTTACCTTATAATTAATTCTATTAATCTTCTAGACTCGATACGTAGCTTCACTGCATGAAAATGTTGATGATGGGTATACTTTTGTAACCTGTCACATACAGTAACACTTTTGTAGGTTGTGCTTTCAAATAGCGCGGTGCTATCAGTTTCATATACTTTCTTCGCTCATCAACACTCATCTTTTCCTCACTAGGCATGCTTCACCTCGGTAACATTCTTACTTGAGTGAATCATACCCCCTTCGGTAACATTTTAGGTGAGTGAATACGAGGGGTTGAATTATATCAAATAAGGTGTATAATAGGACTGTTTTTCCTGGTTTTGTACTTTCACAAGTAAATATTCTCTGATTTGTGTTGCCTAATCTTAAAAGTATGGCATGCAAACAATGCCCCGAATAAATCGGGGCTGAGGGTTCAGGCGGAAACACTTGAGCCTCCCATATTTGGAAAAGAGAAAATGATTGGTTAATGCTGTTCAAAAAGCGTCTCTTTCCGGAGGCGCTTTTTTGTGCCGTTAGACAGTTAGGCCATAACGAATGTGAACCGGGATAACTACAAAGTAAATATAAAAGAAGGTACATATGACCGATTACCACAAGTTCCTGCCCGAGCTTAAAAGCATGACATTATTTCAAAACATTGGGGATAAAGACCTGATAGCCCTGCTGGAAGTTATGAAACCTGAAATAGTGCAGAAAAAAGCCGATGACCGGGGAATGCCACCAATCGACCTTGAACAAGGAATGTTCTGTGTTGTACTTAAAGGGAAGCCCCTCTCTCAGCTAGAATCCCGCCTCGATACCTATAACATGCCGAAATTCGGCGAGCCCGGCATGATGATGGGGGAAATCCCCTGTCTTTCAGAAACGCTTAAAAGCCGCGCACCCAAAATGCGGTTTAAGGGTGCTCCACCCCCTCGTCCTAAAAAAGAGACTTTTGACCTGTATATGCTTCGCATGAGCGGAGAAATGCTTACCAGATTTTACGGTAAGCAATACGCTGATGCCCAGGGAACCATGCTTCGCAACTTTCTGGGAATTCTGGCGCAAAAAGTAACTGATGTACGTAAGGAAAAGGCTGAAGCTGTTGCCAAACTGGAGGCTGAGCTTGCCCCGCACCGTCTGCATATATTCTGCGCAGGTGTTTCCATGAAACTTGTAAAGAGGGTAGCAGAAGAGTGGAACAAACTGCACCCGGATCTGCCGGCAAACGTTGTGCCGGGCGGGTCTGTAGCCCTTATCAAGGACTGTATATCCGGCGAACCGTGTGATGTTTTTATATCTGCCGACGATTCAATTATCCAGACCATGATGATGCCCAAATATGCTGAAGGGTACCGCATCTGGGCAGGCAACAAAATGGTAGTAACCGGAGATGATATTAACAGTAGTAACTGGGAAGAAAAGCTCCTGGCAGAGGATGCAACCTTCAAGCACATGAATCCGTATGGCGATCCCGGCGGTTATCGTGCCGCCATGGGATTCTGGAAAATTCCCTGGTAAGCCGCGCCGGCAGCTGCCAGAGAGCAACCGATAAGGCATGCTAACAGTATTCTTGGCAGGCGGACGTTGAAAAGAATTTTTTCCATCTGGTCCGTCCATGTTTGGTCAATTGGGAATATCTGCGAGAAAACAATTTCGAAGAGTTCACCCGGGCTGATAGGATAACGCCCGAGAAAAAAAGAAATAACAATTACAAGAAAAAGAATGACAGCCAGTCCCGTTACAATTACAGGATAGGGTATTTTCTTTTTTTCTTCTTCCATTCCTGTATCAGTTACCTTTCAT
The DNA here is from genome assembly GCA_028717385.1 of Dehalococcoidales bacterium. NCBI lineage: Bacteria > Bacillati > Chloroflexota > Dehalococcoidia > Dehalococcoidales > Dehalococcoidales bacterium. Next base: position 37,927 of record JAQUNW010000003.1, read on the forward strand.
ATAACGATTTTTTATAGGAAACTGTAATATCCACCCTCGGCACATGTACGGCAGAGCTTTTTTCCATTTTTAACCACATGACGGGAATCGATGACGTTCTCTCCACAGTTTTCACAGTAGATAGCTTCAACCGGCGGCCCTGCCAGGTCGCAGGGTTTTAATTCTATTTTTACGTTTCGGTAGGAAAGCAACTCCTCGAACGGCAGATTTTTATAAAAGGCGATCATGTCTTCGCCGTCTTCAGGATATATGCGCTTTTTGTGATAGATGCGAACCGCTTTATCGGTATTCATATCGAGAAAACTGGCAGCGACTATGCCATAGTCATAGAAACTATAACTACGCCTGCCGATTCGGCATCCGGTGACTATGCCGATGGAATCAGCCGGGCAGCGGTCGCATTCCACGAAGACTTTCATTTTAGTCTGTTCGGATTCGTTATCCAGCTCCAGCAGCTTCATAGCATAGTGCGCCATTTTTACACCGATGCATTGTCCGGAACAGAGGTGCCCGTGATAAGCGATAGCCAGTTTCATATCCTCTTCGAAAGTTCTCATTTTTACTCCCTTTGTATATATCAATATATTAATATAGATATTAAGATAATCAGAATACTTGTAACGCTTGTGTGTTGTAAACGTATTATCGGTATATTAACAGAGATATATGGCATAGTCAATATGTGTATATCGTCAGGGAAAATGAGACAGTTTCAATACATTAGGTAAGCGACACCTAAGGGCTTGCTCCATTACTGGCAAAGCAGTAAATTATTAAGCAAAGGAGTAAGCCATGGTACAACAAATTACGGATAAGTGCTGGCAAGTTGAGGCCAGAAGTGAAGAAACCAGACAATTCATCCGGGATATTAAGCGCCAAACACGCCGCAAATTCACCGCTGAAGAAAAAGTTCGTATTGTATTGGAAGGCTTTCGCCGGGATACTCCTTATAGACCGTCAGGGTTAAGGATGGCAATGCCGAGAGAACCAGGCTTGAACCTCATCCCGAGCAGGCAACGGTGGTTGAGATGGTATTTAATGGTGTATTAAGCGGCAAGGTGCTTATCGAAATAACCAGAGGTCTTAATGAAAGGCTGGTACCGGGACCATCAAACAAGAAATGGGTTAAAACCAGCCTGCATGGCATTCTTACCAACGAGGTCTATACCGGTACTGCAGTATGGGGTAAGTCCAGCAAGCAGGGGTTACCACCGGTAAGGGTTGAGGATGCTTATCCGGCTATTGTCAGCTGGGAGGTGTTTGACCGGGTAAGAACGATGCTGGGGGAGCGGGCACCGGCTAAGGTTAATCCCAGGCGGATTGCCAGCCGTTTCCTGTTAAGCGGCCTTGTCCGCTGTAGCTACTGCGGCAAAGGTTTATGCAGCCGGGATGCCAAGGGTGGGAAGTTTTCCTACTATGCCTGTACCACCAAGGATAAGCAGGGCCCATCTGCCTGCCCGAGTGTGTACTATAACAGCCGTAAGCTGGAAGGGCTTATTGTTGATAGGATCAGAGGCCTGATACTGACTGAAGAAAACCTGCCACAGCTCATATCGCTGGTCAAGGAGCAGGTGAATGCTGACACAATCGAGTACCAGGAATAACTCGGTCTGATCAGCCAGGAGCAGGACAGGGTATCTGGCAGGCTTGACCGGCTGTATGATGCGCTTGAAACCGGTAGTGTCAGCCTAGCCGACCTTGCTCCCCGGATAAAGGAGTTAAGAAACCGGCAGGAAGAACTGGCTAACCGGAAACTTGAGATTGAATCATCAATGTCTGAGCATTGGATAAGTGGAATAGATCCCAACAGGATCAAATACTATATCGACAACCTCAAAGCCCTGCTTGACCACGGTGAGCTATTTGAGAGAAAGGCATTTATCAGAAGTTTTGTACAGGAAATCATTGTTTCCAAACACGATGTGAAGCTGATCTATGCGATGCCTATGATCCCGAGCGTATCAGAATCGTTTGAGGAAGAAGTTCTACATTCTGTACGGTATGGTGGGCGGTAGAGGACTCGAACCACTGACCTCTGCGATGTCAACGCAGCGCTCTAACCAGCTGAGCTAACCGCCCGGGTAGTAAATATACTATATATTTGAGATAAAATAGTCAATAAATTTAGGCTGAATAATCTTGTTTGGGTACTACTGCAAAAGCAATAAGCCCGGTTACAAGCGCCTTAATGATATCTACAACTATAAACGGAGCTACTCCGAGAGCTAAAATACTTGAGAAGCTTGTTGCTACCCCAGTGTTATTTAACCATAGTGCAAGCCAGGCTGTACCAGGGATATAGTAAAGAAGAGTGGCAGCCAGCATTAATCCCATCAAAGGAACCAGTCTTCTAGATTCGACGTATTTATCTACGAAATGCCCCAGGAATAAGGCAGCTGGGATAAAACCCAGGATATAACCACCTGTAGCTCCAAGACCGGAAGAAAAACCATTAAACCACGGCAATCCAGCAATTCCTGCTGTTGCGTACAGTGCCATGCTGGCACTGCCCCACCATTTGCCAAGCAGCACGCCTGCCATTAGTACTGCCAGAACCTGCCCAGTAACAGGGACTGGCGTGAAGGGTAGCGGAATTCTTACCTGCGCAAGCAAGCCAGTTAAGCCGGCCATGGCGATAACCATCATCAGTTTTGCTGGTATGCTTAATGCCGCTCTTTTCTTAAACAGGCCATATTTAATAGTGTTGATACTTGAAATAGTCTGCATAATTGTTCTCCGAATAAAAAACTGAAGAAGCCTAGACTGTAGGTTTCTTGTTACCTATCATAGATACTTCTATATTGTGGCCACAATGTGGGCATGAAAGAGTAAGGTTAATGGGTTGCACCATCACCCTTTCTATTACTGCCGAAACCATGGTATCTATATCGTCCAATCGGTGATCAAGCATATCCAGCCTACGCTTGATGTCTTCGTCCGGCACGCCTCTGGTTTGTTTACTTTTGTCTTTATCTGCCAAAATAGCCTACAAATTCATATTTGGCTCATTATAGAGAGCGCAGGGAGCAATTGTCAAAAAGGTACGGTGGTTCTAGAGCAATATGTAGCGAGATCTCATACTATGGCATTCTGGAGTACCCTCTCGTAAAAAGGTGTCTCTTGAGCACTTTCTATTACCCTCGAAAGCCACCCCGTGTTACCTGGGGAATATCTGCGTATGTAACAACGGGCAATCATAAACAAGTGTCACCCTTAAGCGCAGCGAAGGGTGACACACGAGTTTTACTCGTCTATACGGAAACACTGCCATGTTACAACGAGTAACTATTACGGGGAAGATCCTTCGTCAGGCTGCTGCCCTCCTCCAGGAAGACACAGCTAATGGGGATGACACAGCAAACCAAACAAGTATAACTAATCACACAAATAGAGCTGTTCTGCTGTAGCAGCAGGCTTGATATATGATATTATAATCCGGAGAAGCTTGTTATGGATTCAAAGAGTTGTCAATTATTGGAATATGACCGCATACTAGAAATAATTGCGGGCTACTCCGGGTTTTCTAGAAGCCATGATCTTGTACTCAACCTTAAGCCATCCATTGATATTGATCAAATCAGGGCGAGGCTTGCGAGATCAGCTGAAGCCAGAACACTTCTTGAAACCGAGCCTGGTTTTAGCCTTGACGGAATAAAGGATGTCACCGCTCTTGCTGTAGCTGCGGGAAGAGGTAAAATGTTGGATCCGCTTCAGCTTCTGGACATAGCTCAGACGGTGAACATTTGTACCCGGCTACAAGCTGTAATAGGGAGCAGGGGGAAAGATTTGCCGCTTCTTTCGAGCCTTGCTGGAAGGATCGCGGATCTTAAGCCTGTGGAAAAAGAGATAATAAGAACGATTACCCCGGGAGGGGAGGTTCAGTCATCATCGTCACCCAGGCTTGCTCAGATAAGAAATGAGCTTAAATCGGTCCGGGAAAAGCTTCTCCGCGAGCTGGAAACCATTATTAAATCTGAAGAGGCCGCCAAGTCTCTCCAGGAAGCTATCATCACTCAACGTGAAGGGCGCTATGTAGTACCTGTACGAGTTGAGAACAAGAGAGATATCAAGGGGATAGTTCATGATGTTTCTAATACCGGAGCAACTGTATTTATAGAGCCATGGTCGATCATTGATACTGGAAATGAGCTTAAGCAGCTTGAGCTTGAAGAAATACGAGAAATCGAGAAAATTCTTGCTGGTTTAAGCGCTAAAGTTGGTAGTTATAGTCAAGAAATCTCTTTAACTATTGAGATTGCTGCCCAAATCGATCTCGAACTTGCCAAAGCGCGGTATGCATATTCAGTTACAGCCTTTGAACCGCAAGTTAGCTTACTGGAAAAGGATTCTACGCTTAAGCTTGTTCGAGCGCGTCATCCGCTATTAAAAGGTAAGGCAGTCCCGCTGGATCTGGAAATTGGCCGGGAGTATTCTACATTGGTAATAACCGGTCCTAATACTGGAGGGAAGACAGTTGCTCTTAAGACTATTGGCTTATTGTGCCTGATGGCACAAGCAGGGCTACCGGTACCCGCGGATTCGGCAACACAGCTACCGGTTTTCGATGGTATTTTTGCCGATATTGGTGACGAACAAAGCATTGAACATACTCTTTCTTCATTTAGCTGGCACATGGGGAATATCAGCCGCATACTCAATCTTGCATCTCCAAAAAGCCTTGTGCTGATGGATGAACTAGGCACTAGCACTGATCCAGTTGAAGGATCGGCACTGGCAGCAGCTATCATTAATCATCTGTTTACACAAGGCACCATGACAGTAGCCACCAGCCATTTTAATGAATTGAAAGCTTTGGCGCATACCACTCCCGGTATCAAGAATGCAGCTTTTGAGTTTGATCCAGTAACCCTGCTACCAACATATCGTATTGTGCCAGGGGTGCCGGGCGGCAGTAATGCTCTGATAACTGCTGCTCGGTTGGGAGTGCCAGGTCATATTATTCAATCAGCCAAAGAGCGTCTATCTTCGCAAGACAGGCAACTCGATTCATTACTGTTTGAACTAGCAAACGAAAAAACCCGCGCACGAAATGCTACTTTTGAAGCAGAAACCGCACAGAAAGAAACCGAAAAACTGCGTAACGAACTTGCAAGCGAACTCAAGAAGCTAAAAACAGAAAAAACTAGGATTCTTGATAATGCAAGGGATGAAGTAGTAACGGAGATTGGAGACCTCGCCCGGGAAATTCGTAATATTTCAGCTACGCTAAAAAAACAAAGGTCAAGAGAGCAGTTAGTAATAGCGGAAACTAGCCTGGAAAAGATACGGAAAAAGTTAAGAGAGGCACCAATATTTAATCAAGGTGAACCGGCAGGGACTGCTGAGACTCAAGAAATAAATCCCGGTGACATGGTTTGGTTAAATGACCTGGCGATGGAAGCGCGAGTAGTGGCGTTCAACAATGCCACTGGTCAGGTCACTGCTGAAGCGGGGTCGTTGAGATTAACAGTTGATAGCGCCAATGTCACGCGGGTCAAACCGCAAGGCGCCAATAAAGAAAAAAAATATACCGGCGGCACCAGAGTGATTAGGTCAAATATTTCTATGGAACTTGATCTACGTGGCCGGCGGGCTGATGATGTAGAATTAGAGTTGGAAAGCTATCTTGACGGTGCCATAGGGGCAAATCTTGATACAGTGCGTATTATACACGGGTTTGGTGCTGGAGTAGTGCGCCAAATAGTACGTGACTATCTTTCACGACAAAAACTGGTAAAATCGTTCAGACCGGGAGTAAATGATGAGGGCGGTGACGGAGTTACCGTGGTAAAACTGGTGTGACCAATGAAGAATCAATTAACGAAAAACATATGCACCCGGAGCAAATTCGCCGGAAGCTTAGTTTGCTTGCATCAGCTGAAGGTGACAGTAATTGTTGGTATTCACTGCCCGTAAATAGTGAGATTGGTATTCAAGCGCCTGGAGGATTTTACCTGCCGGAAGCAGTTCAGGAGCAAGCGCAAAAAAGCCTCACAGGATTTGCGGTATTTTGCACCAAACAAAACACGCAATGTGAATATACTTTGGTAATCCCTCCATTTCCTCTTAAAGAGACTCTTATTGGCAGCTACATAGAAACCGCTCCTTTGCTGGAAATTCTGGAACACCCATACGTGATTGGAATAGTGCTTATCCGGTTGGGTAGCTTTGCTTTTGGAGTGAGCAGGGGACAGAATCTTGTTGCTAGCAAAGTTGGCAAAGGATTAGTACATGGGCGTCACCGGCAAGGAGGTTCTTCGGCCAATCGGTTTGCTCGTCACCGGGAAAAACAGATGGAGATATTCTTTACCCGTGCCTGTAGCTACCTGCGGGAGAAGCTCGAGCCTTACCTGAAAGAAATCGATTATATACTATATGGAGGAGCGCGGACCACCATCATGGAGTTTAAAAAACAGTGTCCGTTTACTGGAGTACTTGGCTATCCGGAGTTACCAAGCCAGCTTGACCTGCCTGATCCAAACCAAGCGGTTTTAAATAATGCATTGGAAAGAGCCTGGAGTAGTCGGGTATTTACCTGGTTAAGCCTTGAATAAATAACTACATTTGACGCGTACAAGTGTATATGAGACGATTTATTATTAATGCAGGGGGATTAAAACATGACGGTTAAAATAGTGACTGATAGCACCTCGGATATTCCTGCCAGCTTGGCAGAAAAGATGGGGATAACTGTTGTGCCGGTTCATGTCTTTTTTGGTAAAGAAAGTTATTTAGACGGAGTCAATATTACCCCGTCAATTTTTTACCAAAAACTGGAATCCTCATCTTATCACCCCACGACATCACAGCCTGCATTGGGTGACTTTATTTCAGCTTACAATAATCTGATGACTTCTGGGGCTGACGGCATACTATCTGTGCATATCTCTTCGAAAATAAGTGGTGCCTTTTCTTCGGCACAAAGAGCAGCCGAAATATGCGGAAGAGAAGGGAACATTAAGGTGCTGGATTCTGGCTTTAATTCTATTGGTTTAGGTTTAGTGGCGATTGCTGCAGCAAAAATAGCCCAGGCAGGCGAGAGCTTGCAGGCAGTGGTTGAAGGTGCCCGCAAAGCAATTGCACAAATTGATATGTATGGTATTTTCGATACTTTAAAATATGTTGTTAGGGGCGGCAGGATCAGTAAGACTAAAGCAACAGTGGCCTCAATTATTGGTGTTAAGCCTATGCTTAAATTTAGTGACGGTGCCATACTTCAGGGTGGGCTTGCGCGTACCTACAACAAGGGTATAGAAAAATTGGTTGAGTTTGTAAAAAACAAAACCGGAATAATCAGTCTTGCGATTGCCCATAGTGCAGTACCTGAAGACGCCAAAAGGCTTAAAAAAGTTCTCGGCCGGTATTTTTCAGAGGAAGAAATAATAATAACTGAACTCGGTCCTGCTTTGGGTGCTCATGGCGGTCCGGGTGTGTTACTGGTTGCTGTGCAGAGTCAGTAACAAGGGAGAAAATTGTGGCTCTCGTTCAACTGGCAAGTATTTGTGGCCTAATCATTCTGGTTTATATGAGCCTGCTCTTTATTGTTGCCCTTATTCGCCGAGACAATAGCATTGCGGATATTGGTTGGGGGATAGGATTTATTGTTGTAGCTCTTTCTGTAATACTCATCCAGTCAGATTTTTCTTCCAGGCAAATTCTCCTTACTGTTCTGGTGGCATTGTGGGGTTTTCGTCTGGCAGGGCGAATATTAAAGAGAAATTGGGGTAAGGGTGAAGATTTTCGATACCGCAAGTGGCGGGAAGAGTGGGGTAGGTGGTTTTTGCTTCGTAGCTACCTCCAGGTCTTTCTACTTCAGGGTTTTTTCATGTGGCTCAACAGCCTGCCCGTGATTATTACGGGAGCTCACGCCCAATCGGGATTGGGATGGTTAGACTATGCCGGCCTTGCCGTATGGCTGACTGGTTTCTTTTTTGAAGCAGTGGGGGACTGGCAGCTCGATCGTTTTCTTGCAGATCGTAGTAACCGTGGTAAAATTCTTGATACCGGGCTTTGGCGTTACACGCGCCACCCCAATTATTTTGGAGAGGTGGTAATGTGGTGGGGGATATTTGTTATCAGCTTGTCACAACCGTGGAGCTGGATTGGTATAATCGGACCCGTAACGATAACGGTTCTGATACTATTTATTTCAGGTGTGCCGATGCTTGAGAGATCAATGGCGAGTAATCCAGGGTTTAAAGAATACGCCCGCAAGACTAGTGTCTTTGTACCCCTTCCCCCTCACCGGTAATCATGCCACAGCCCTTGAGGTAAACTGGCTGATAAACTATACTAAATGTAATTATGGCTTTAGATTTACATAAAGTTGCCAATTCTCTGTCTGCTATGGCTGGCGAACTTGCGTACTCCAGAACGGAGCAGGCAGAAAAGCTTGGCAATGCGCTGAAATTATTTAACTCACCAGCAGATATTTGTGCGCTCAAGGGTAAAATTGCTTCCAGTAAAACCAGTTGGCTGGTAGCAGAAATTAATCAAGGGCTGAACGGTAAATATCTACCACTTGATACACCGGAACAATTTAGTGTTTTGGCTACTGATGGTTCTCAAATAGATGTTGATCGGCACCATGGTGTCCGTTGCTGCTTGATAAACATTGGAACTGTAATGCTCAGATACGGCAGGAATCCCGAGGCAATGCTGCAAAACCACCCATTGCTGCTGTCAAGGGAAGAAGACTTGGTTTTGCGTCCGGACGAATACGCTCCTGGACGGGAAATGATGGTCGAAGGTTCGATACTTGGCATGATGCGCACTGTGGAGGAGTTTAACCATCTGGCTGAATTATGCGCTGCCTTGCCCAACGGCGCAAATGCCCTGGCGCTGGTTGATGGTTCCTTGATTATGTGGAGTCTCCTTTCAAAAGAGTATCCAGATTACATAATAGATACAATTTTGGATCAAGGCGTTTTAAAACACATGGAAAGAATAGGGCAGTTGAATCCGGAACGGCGGGTGGCATTGGCTAGTTACATTAGCTTCACTCGCAGTACTGATGTAGTTAATGCTTTACGTGTGCTTACTTGTCCTTACGAAAAAGCAGACTGCGACCGATATTGTGCTGGTGCAGAAGCAGAAGCCCGGCCTTGTGCAATGCTGGATGGCATACATGATCGGGATGTTTTTTGGCAGTGGTTGAAATGTAGTGAACGCTCCGAGGTTTTTGCCAGCCGTTCCAAGATAAACTGCACCCGTTACGGTAAGCAGCGGGTATATTTTTATTATCTTAAAACTTCAGATGAAGTTGCTCGCATCGAAATACCAGAGTGGGTTGCACAGGATGAAGAGTTGCTGAAGCTGTCTCATTCTTTGGTGGTTAGACAATGCAAAAAAGGGCAGGGCTATCCGGTAGCATTATCAGAAGCTCATGAACAAGCGGTAGTAACCGGGGCTGACAGAGAGAATTTTTACAGTTTGATGGAAGAGTATCTTACTGGAAGCAAGTTGCTTGTATCGGTTTCTGCCAAAAGTCTCAGCAAGAAAACACGGTGGGTCTAGCTGCCGACTTGTGTTGAAAATATACTTTGCGGGGGAAGAAATTGGAAGCAAGCGATGAGCGAATTGGAGAGGTGATTGAAGCTAGCACGGGTGGATTTAGTGCCCAGTGCTATCAGCTCTATAAATTACCGGCTCTGGGAGAACTAGTTAAATGCCGCTATCAAGACGTTGATATTCTGGCGGTAACCTGTAACGGTTCAACCAGCAGTCTGGAGCCAGGGCGGCGGCCGATTGCCAGGGGTTATGAAGAGGCAAGTGAAGAGGACTTATATAATAATAATCCGCAATTGAAACAGTTACTCAGGAGTGAATTTAGCACTGTCGTGGTAGGCTTTAAGCGCGGTGAGAGCTTTTACCACTATCTTCCGCCACAACCCGTACGTCTCCACAGTTTTGTTTACCGATGTAGCCCTGATGAAGTAATCAGCTTCGGCGAATCTATGGAGTTCCTGATGCTGCTTTCCGGAGTGCAATGTGAAGTTCCGATTGAAGAATTGATAGCAGCTTGTCTCAGGGTCATGGGTGCGTTTCATAGCCCGGAATCAGATTTTAATATGCGCGCCGGCAGGAAGCTTGCTGAGATTTATAGTGGAGATTACCAGCGTCTGCGGGCGATTCTTGCGAGGTTAAAATAATGGACTCATATGCACATAAAAAACTGGGGATTGTAATCGCAGGTTCATTGAACCAGGGAATCCAGGCACGTTTGGATAATGATGTCAGCGTAGAAGAAATTACAGTTGGAAATCTGGTCACTATCCAGGGTAAATCGCGACGCTTTTTTGGCATGATAAACGACATATCTCTAGCAGTTACCGATGCAGGAATTTTACAGTCTCCATCGACTGCTGATGACCCTTTTATTTCAGGGATTTTATCTGGTACCGCCACCTATGGAACCATGCAGGTGGTGCCTTACCTGACCCTTGGAAGTGATGAAAGCCTGTTGGAAGGTCCTCAACCGGTCAAGTCTATTCCCAGCCACTTTTCCCCGGTGATGCTTGCCAATGAAGCTGATATCGAGCTTGTTTTCGGTAGAGAAAGCAAAGAAAACTTTTCTATCGGAAATCCATTGGATATGGAGGTAAAGCTCTGTCTGGATCTTCCTGAATTTGTAAGACGTTCAAATGGCGTGTTCGGCAAGAGCGGTACCGGAAAAACATTTTTAACTCGTTTGCTGCTTGCTGGAATACTGCAATCCGGGGCGGCGGTGAATCTGGTCTTTGATATGCACAGTGAATATGGCTGGAAAGGCACTCGTGAAAAAGCCGGCCCGGTAAAGGGTTTAAAACAGCTCTTTTCGTCTAAGGTCTCTGTTTTTACTCTGGATGAGCAGAATTCTCTGGACCGGGGAGTAAGTACAGATTTTGTGGTTAATATTGGTTATGATGAAATAAAGCCCGAAGACATCACTCTTCTTCGTCAGACCTTGAACCTGACCGACCAGGCGGTTTCTGCCACTTATCAGTTGCAGAAACGTTACGGCAACAGATGGATCGAAGAAACGATGCAATTAGAGGATGAAGAAGAGAGCAGTGAGGTTTTACGCAGTCTGAATATCCATGAGGCTACATTTGATAATCTAAAACGCGGATTGAGAAATATATGCAATCTCCCTTTCACTAGCCCGCAAGTAAAAGAACGAGCTGTTGATAAAGTGTTGGAATATTTGGAAAACGGAAAGCATGTGGTTCTGGAATTCGGACGCTTCAGGGATATCACTGCCTATATACTGGTGGCTAATCTGTTAACCAGGCGCATATATGAGCGTTATCAATACAAAACCGAGCGAGCCATGGCGGAAGATCGCCCGCAGCCTAAACCACTTGTGATTACGATTGAGGAAGCTCACAAGTTTTTAAATCCGGCTGTTGCCAGCCAGACTATTTTTGGCACCATCGCCAGGGAGATGAGGAAGTACAATGCAACCCTTTTGGTAATTGACCAGCGGCCAAGCGGTATAGATGAAGAAGTGATGAGTCAGCTGGGCACCAAAATTACCTGCCTTCTAGATAGTGAACGGGATATTGACTCCGTACTGGCAGGAATGTCCGGGAAGAGTGCACTTAAATCGGTATTAGCCAAACTGGCTTCCCGTCAACAGGCACTGATATTTGGGCATGCGGTTCCCATGCCGGTAGCATTCCGACCCAGGGACTATGGTACCCCGGAGTCCTACAAAGAATTAAGCTCTCCCCAAATAGATCTTGGTACGGATAATCTTGAGGATCTCTGGTAAGTTGTATTCTCAAAGGGGAAAATAGCACCATGGTAAACAAAAAAATTGGCCTCGCTTTAGGAGGAGGAGCGGCAAGAGGGATTGCTCATATTGGCGTGCTCAGGGCATTGGAAGCTAACCATATTAAAATTGATTGTATTGCCGGGACCAGTGCCGGGGCAGTAGCTGGAGCTGCTTACGCCAGAGGTACCAGCCCGGACGCACTAAAAGAGATGGCAGTTAGCATGGGGGTAAGGGACTGGGCTAGTCTGGCAGATGTTCGTATTCCCCATGGCGGATTTATTGCCGGAAATCGTATAGTAAGCCTGCTAAAAGTGATTATTGGAGAAGCGGACTTTAAAGATTTAAAATTGCCGTTTGCCTGTGTAGCCTGTGACCTTTATAGTGGTGAGGAAGTGGTCATCAATCGGGGCTCCGTTCTGGAAGGGGTCAGAGCCAGCATTTCAATACCCCTGGTTTTTTCAGTTGTTGAATACGAAGGGCGCTATCTAGTCGATGGAGGATTGATAAACCAGGTTCCGGTGAATGTGGTGCGGAGCATGGGGGCAGATATTGTTATCGCAGTTAATGTAATCCCTGCGCTTAACAACCGTCAGAAAAAATGGATTACAAAAAAAGCAAAACAGCCCGGGATATTCGATGTCATGATGCAAGTTATTGATATCACTAATGTAAAGACCGTACGCGACAGCCTTGAGGGGGCGGATGTAGTAATTAATCCAGACACTCGAGACTTTAACTCGGCAGATTTCCACCAGGCGAAAGAGCTTATATTACAAGGTGAAATAGCAGGTGAGTTAGCAATTCCCGAGATTGATTTAGCCCTCAGATCTTGATTTTCAGATGTAAATTGCTTGATTGGGCAGTATTTGGATATAATACATAGTCTTGGGGCTGTAGCTCAGTTGGGAGAGCGCCTCCTTTGCAAGGAGGAAGTCAGGGGTTCGAGTCCCCTCAGCTCCATTGACCTCATAATATATTAAAACGATAACGCCATAATCAGCGTTGCTTTTTGTGGCTTCTTAAGGTCTCCCTCTTATATTCCGAGTGTATAACTGGTTTGCTTATATTATTCCGGCAAGCTTGTCTGCCATTATCACGATAAGCCACGTATACCACAGAATAGCAGCCACCACTACGAGAGTAATAAAGATGCCCCTCGCTTTAAATCGGGTATTCAGAAAATAGAAATCAACTGCGCCTTCCGGGCATGCTTCGATGCACCTGCCGCAACGGATGCAATCTACGGTTGGTTTTCTTTTCTTGTCCAAATCATCAGGACTCAGCGCATACATGCGGCATTCCTGTACGCAGTCATAACACTGGACGCACTTATTTTTGTTGATCTGTACACGGAAAATGCTTATTTTATCGACCAGTGAAAATACCGCGCCAATCGGGCAGATATGGCACCACCATCTACGCTTGGTCATAAAGGGTAGTATGATAGAAAAGAACGCAATAAGAGCAATCACTGACCAGAAGACAACATCGGCTGATAACCACAGAACCGGGCAGAATGTGCACACTAGCGGGAAGGCTAAAAATATAGATAGCAGTATCACTGTAATGAGGATTGCGAATTTGGAATCCTTGACCCACTCCTTTAAGCCGGAATAATAAGAACCTTTGGGTGTAACAGTTTTCTTTTTAAGGAAATTTAGTTGCCACCTTTCCTTTTTGCCGGTAACCATGGCTTCGCTCAAGCCCCCAAAAGGGCATATCCAGCCACAGATGCCCCTTCCAAACGCTAAGCCGGTGGCTGCGTATGGAACTAATGAAAGCATGAATGCATTGAACGTTGGAGGAAAGGTGACCTGCCATATGTCAAAGGAAGGAATAAAGGCAGCTTTACCAAGAAGTACTTGGGATACCACGCGCGTGCAAGGGTAAGCCAGGGTTCCTATCGTCTCTCCCGGATGGTAATAAGTTAGCCAGTTTTGATGCTGGCTAGCCCAATAAAGAAAGGATGAAGGTTTAAGAATGTCTACGATAATAAAAAGGGCAGTCAAAGAAAACAAGAAAATCCCGATAAAAAACAGTCGGCGGAAGCGTTCCATTCGCGTGGTAGTCAGAATCAAGTAGATGAACGCACTGCCTAGTATTCCCATAACAATACCCAGCCAGGGAAACGGACTGAAGTACCACCAAACGGTAAAGCCTCCTGCTGCCAGCGCTATTATTAGCGCTTGTATCTTCGAGCTTATCGCTGGTCTCATATCCCGGGCTCCTTTAAATTTTTATTTGATACTCAGTCTCTGGAAAATGAATACATCAACATTGGAGAGTGTAGGTATTTCTGAATAACTACCCTTAAGATCATTATGCTGTAGTTTTTTACCTCCAAGTACTCAGGCGCTGAAAAAGTTTTCATAGTTAAATAGCGAAAATACGCTTTATTGATATACCACCATAATAAGTTTGCTTGTTAGTATATCCATGTGTTTAATGCAAAAGCAATAGATGCGAACCAATATAAAAATATGTTGACAGGCGCTATAGGCGCTGATACTATATTATAAAATGCGTTTATGCGCATATTATTATCTAACCATGATAAATCGAGGTTGTCAATACATTTCTGGAAGAAAGGGATGACAATATGGGATTATTTAGAAAAAAGGCGCTCTATCGAATTGTTTTACTGGTGATTACTGTTTCACCGATTGGTTTTATCGCCTGTTATAATGATGATATAAACACAACCACAGCTACAATATCCCCAACAACTACTTTTATCGCGCCCCCATCCACTGAACCATATTCCGAGACTGTACCTTCCTCTCCAACTATGCCCATGACAACGAATACTGCCAGCAGCGGCCAACCCGTCGAATGTGCCGGGGAAGACCCGGATAGCTGGATCTGGTATCCAGGTACAATCAGAATAGACTATATAACAACTTGCCCCTGTTCGCCCGGTGTGGATACCTGGTATGTTGCCCCGGGTAAGCCGATAGACGTATTTGAATATTATATTAGTACCTACACAGAAGATGAATGGATAGTTTCTCCAGAACCTATTGGGCTTGCTGCATGGATAGACAGTAGTGATGAGTACTTCTTCCTGGAAATCTTTGAAGATAGCCGTTGGGAGGGTTTTCCAACAGCAATACACGTAGCGTGGTTGAATCCTGACCATTACCAACCTTGGCTTACCGGGACAAGTTAGGCGCGTTTACTGGCAGCAACAATTATAGGCAACACCCGGTTATAATAGGTAAACAGAAAGCTTAACTCACACCCTGCTTATTATTGAAAATTAATACTGATAATTATACAATTGCTCGGATGAAGAAAATCTTGGCTTCCATCCTTTTGGTCTTGCCGTTCATGATTGCTTCATGCGGGGGTTCCGTAAAAACGGCGGGATTATCATTGGTAGAATTTTCTACCGAAGATTTTGCCGGGTCCGGTAATTGCGCTGTATGCCATATTGATCTGGAGGACCAGATCGGTAATTACGTTTCAATTGGTACTCACTGGCGCTCCACCATGATGGCAAACGCAGCCAAAGACCCTTTCTGGCAGGCAAAGGTCGCTTCTGAAGTAGCTCGCAATCCCCATTTGAAAGAAGTTATTGAAGAGAAGTGCGCCAGCTGTCATATGCCAATGGCTTACACTCAGGCAGAAGTTAGAAATGGTTCCGCCATGATTTTTGATACCGGGCTTGCCAATACGAGTAATCCGCTCAACCCGGCGGCCATGGATGGGGTTTCGTGCACTCTTTGCCACCAGATAGTAGATCCGGTCCTTGGTAAATATACGGTGGACACAAGTGCCGAACCACCAGATCGGTTGATATACGGCCCATACAAAGATCCTGAGCAAAGCTTGATGATCTCTACTTCTCAATTTACACCGGTATATGGAGAGCATATAACCAATTCGGTTCTTTGTGGCACATGCCACTGAGTGACTACCCCGTGCGTCGATAGTAAGGGCGACGTACTAGGAACCTTTCCGGAGCAGACTCCATGTCTGGAGCATATCAACAGCATTTATCCTGATCGGGGAATTGAATGCCAGACCTGCCATATGCCAGAGGCGGAATCTTCTGTAATAATTTCCAATGTGGGTTCAGGGTATGAAGACCGCGACCCGTTTAGCCAGCATTACTTTGTTGGTTCCAACGAGTTTATGCTTGAACTTCTCAAAGCCAATATCGACACACTCAGGATAACAGCATCTTCCGATAACTTTGATGGTACTATTAGCCGATTGATGAACCTGTTAAATAAGGAAACCGCTGTACTATTATTCTCTAAAACAGAAAGATCTGGCGATCTGCTTATCCTGGATATAGATATCGAACAGCTGGTCGGCCATAAATTCCCAACCGGGTTTCCTTCCCGGCGAGCTTGGCTCCATCTCAAAGTTGCCGATAAAAACGGTAATGTGGTATTTGAATCCGGCAAGCCTCTAAAAGACGGACGCATACAAGGGTGTGACTCTGACCAGGATATTTCCACTTATGAGCCACATTATGACGTAATACACCAGGAAGACCAGGTTCAGGTTTATGAGGCTGTGATGTTAAATAGCGATGGCGAAGTGACCTATACCTTGCTCAGAGCCAACAAGTTTGCCAAGGACAACCGGCTGCTACCCAAAGGTTTCGATATCGTAAATTCCCACGAAAATACCAGAGTTTATGGCGAAGCACTGGATGACAGCAACTTTATGGGCGGATTCGACCGGATTACATATCAGGTAGATACAAACGGTACATCCGGCACCCTGACAGTGGAAGTAGACCTTTTGATGCAGACCGTTTCTTACCCGTACATACAGGATTTTTCTGGTGAAAATACTCCAGAAGCAACCCGGTTCCTGGGCATGTACGAAGAGATGGATAAATCGCCTACGCTGGTTACTTCAATCAGTACGATAGTGCCTTGATGTCCGTGGTTTGTATCTTTTAGCCCAGGCTCTTTCGCCCGATATAGAGACTGTTTTGGGGGATATCTTCGAATATTACAATCACACTTTCGCTGTTTACCCCGGTATTTTCGGTTATGATATCTGTGATACTTTCATCGATTTTCTTTTTGGCCTCGTCATTTCTTCCTGCTGCCCATTCGATTTTGATTACTGGCATAATACACCTCTTTCTTTCCCTGCACCGTATCAGTCTTATACCCATGAAAAGTAAACCTGTTTAGAATATAAATTCATTAATATATATTCTCTACTCTTGCTAACAGACAGCCGTTGTATTCCAAGCGCCAAGTTTGTCTGCATAAATAGGTACTAACTAGAGAATACCAAAATACCTTAATGCACTATGGTTTTAAAATACACACATTATTCAGGCTTTATTTATTATACCTGGTTGCTGATTCTGTTTACATAAATATTGACCTTGGGCAACCCCTATAGGAAAAAAACATAGGGGTGATTTTATATCACCCCTATGTCAATTAGCGCATTACTCTTTGTTTACACAAAATTGAAACGGTAAGTCCAGGTTGCTTTAAAATTACCACTCTTGTCAGTTATAGTTGGATTATCAGGTGCGTGCCATCTGTCATTGTAAAAGTTGTATATTCCCAAAGTTGAAATACCGCTGCGCGAGTATGAATATTTAACCGTCATGACTAGCTGATTGTCTTCCATGGTAATCGTACCGGAGCCGGTCATAGAGTATAAATAATCAAACTCGCTTTTTGCATAGTGTTTTTCCATGCCAGGATCATCCGCGAAAGGCGCCCGTTCAACACCATATGCGTCTACAGTGCAGGAAATATTTACAGTACCCGATTGAGCAGTATTATCCCAAGTCCCTTCCATGGTGAAGTTAGAAGCATTAATAGTCCAGTTTATTTCGTTGGTTTTTGTTGTTGTAGATGCAGATGGCACCTCTGCTGAAAATTTGCCGTCTTTTGAAATTCTTATTGTGCCGGTATTAGCCAGGGCAGCCCTGATACCTTCGCCCGGGGTTGCGGTTGATGTACCGCTGGAATACACAAAACTATTAAGTTCAAGCTCTTCACCAATATCAATTGACACGGTCGGAGGCATGACAATGAATTCAACCTCTTTAACCACTTCATCATCTTCAGGATTTACGATTTCAACCTTGTTGGGAGATCCTGCCATGATATGCCCGAGTACCCTGAAAGGCAGTGAAGCTTTACCCTCATCGCTTATCTCCTTCTGCCACCATTCCTTATCGATAACTTCATCAGCCAGGGGAGCGATGCGGGCTATGTAACCGGCATACAGGGCTTTTTCCGGCTTGGGGTCAGCTTCATCGTAAACAGAATCGTAAATCTGAACAGTTACTATCCTGTTGAGCTATTGAGCGATGGCATCCAGTTCTATTCCAACCTGGTTTTCATGTTCCTGGGCAAGCACTCGCCCAAGCCGTATCAATACCGCATCCAGGGAATCATTTAACAGGTCATTTTTTTGGCGGCCGGATATCTTGTCCATAATACCCTGGTTCAAGCCGCCACCGCCAGTGAAGCCGTTTTTTTGTGCCTGGCTCTGGTAGGCGGCAACTATTGTTTCATCCTCCCAGAATTGCCAGCAGTAGCGATCGATTTCTGCCATGATTTTCTGGTTTAGTTCCTGAGATGACTTGGCCTGTTTTGCCATAGGCTCTAATATTAAATACCAGTCCTTGGGAGTACGCTTCACGCCCGATTCGTGGAGATAATAAAGGCGGTACGCTTCGGTATAAATATTTTCTCTACCACTCCAGGCTTCGGTAGCAAACTCACTCAAAGCATAATCAATGCAATAAACGCCTACCGAGCCCAGTTGAAGTATGGCTGATCCAAACTTGGAAACGCCGTAGTAGGTGAGGTTTTTGATCAGGTTGGTATGCAGCGCCTTGCTATCCCCATTCTGGTAATCGACTGCTGCTTGTGCAATAGCAGAAAGTAGTCCAACATTGCCCATGGCATTGCCTATGCCATCAAGAAACTCTGAAGCATATACAGTGTTGGTCAGGAATGTGATCCCGGCACCGGACATGTTCAGCCAGTCACCCACCACTTTGTTGCCCAGCTCAAGGGCAGATGGGCCAGGGTTCATACCATTATCAATTGCTTCACTTATTATTCCGGCATAATCGGCAGAACTGCTAGCATTGCGTATAGCTACCTTGGGAAGCGTAAAATCAACGTATGCAGCACGCGTGTATTCTCTGTCAACCACAAATGCTCCGTATACGGAAAGATGATCGGTGGTGATGGTGATGTTGCCGGCAGACGGGTTAATGTCATAGGATACCGGCTCCCATACTTTAAGAGCCTGGTTGTAGTAGCAGGCACCGACATATTCAGCCGGGTCTGCTCCGGCAGGCAGAAGGGTTTTGTCATAGGGTATGGTGATATCCATGAGGCCTACCAGTTCTTCATCAGTATCGATGCGGAAATCCCAGGCATTTACCGACAGTTCATCGTTGATCAGCATGTTTTCCATCGGGGCAATGGTAACCTGGGCTTCCTCATTCAGGCATACCGGGGATACCTCGATGGAAACACCTTTACCGGAGACTTTCAGGTTCTCTTCATTCAATTTGCCCGATACAATGTTACTTGTAGTGGTGGGTATCGGTGTAGTGGTATAAGGCTTGGTGGTAGTTGTAGTTGTTGCCGGAAGAGTGGTTTTAGGGGCAGTTGTGGTTGGTTGCGTTGTTGCAGGGGCGGGTGAAGTTGTTGTGGGATCTTTTCCGCCTCCGCCACAGGCTGGCAAGAACGTGGCAACAAATACTAGCAATACAAGCACTGATGTAAGTTTTTTGGCTCTGGGGGATATTAGTCGTCTGGTCATGCAGCATCGTCTCCTTAAGATTGGTATACTTGAATGGATAGTTAGAGTAAAGGGTTATAAAACGAGCTATTATACATCTATCTCAGTAGTTATTTCTACTTTAAATAACCTTTTATATTAATAAGTAAATTTTTAAATAATTCTTGTGCAGGAAATATGTATAGTAAACAGATAGAAATTACGCTAGACTCTTTGTTTCAAAATGGCTGATTGTTTCAAATAAAAAATAAAGCTAAAAAAAGTAGGGGATAAACATGTTGAACAAAATTGAATTACCTACCAGCCAATCTACACAGTTTATAAATATTACTGATAGAATACGTGTTCTTTTATCTTCAAGCGGTATAACAAACGGAATTTGCTATATTTTTGTACCACATACCACCGCGGCAGTCACCATCAATGAAAATGCTGACCCGGATGTTGTATCCGACATTGAAAGGTTTTTCACTTTAACTATCGACAATAAGTGTAATTACCGGCATATGGAAGGGAATTCCCCTGCACATATCAAAGCAAGCCTGATGGGAAGTTCACAGGCGGTTTTAGTAGAGGATGGCAGATTATTACTTGGTACCTGGCAGGGAATATATTTTTGTGAGTTCGATGGACCCAGAAAAAGGTCTTTTTTCGTAAAATTCATGCCATCAGCTTAATTTATTTTTTTTTCGATCGGTATTCTTTCAATATGGACACCTGGCTCAATCTATGATTGTACCAATTGGCACCAATGCAATCTATGTTTCTTTAACCCGGGTTACTGCCAATGATCAGGGCATTATGGAAACAAGCGGGGATCTTATCAAAAGCATTGACGGAGGTAACTCATGGAATACTTCTCGCATGGGGCTAAACACCACGCAGGCTTTTGGAACAGTAGTTGTAAATGGGCTTGACTCAGATTTCGTGTACCTTCTAACCAGAGAAGATGGTATATACATAAATGAGCACAGAGGTGACGACTGGAATCTTTTACCAATAGAAACGCCTTACCAGCCGGAAGATCCAACCAGCTATGAACCAACGCTGCAACCGACTACAACTATTCCCGTAACTTTTCCTTCGCCTCAACACCCCTCGCCCAACGGGAATTTTGCCATATGGATTTTGTTGATATCAGGGGCACTTATAATTACAGGAATAATAGTGATTGTTCTAAAAACAGCGAAACGCAAGTATTAATTGAGGCGGTTTACTATAAAACGTTACAGCTTCTTGTAGTATGTTATCCGGTGATCACCAGGAGCGTAAAAATCTGGAATGCAAGATACTTGACAGTAGCCATGAGAAGAATAAAATTTGCGGGTCTTTTCATATTCTGGTATCGATGAGGTTTCTATAAGCGCCAGTTTTCCTCCCAGTAGGCGGATGTTAGTCTCCGCTTCATTGATTAATGATGAACCAATGCCAAAGCCTTGTCGTGCGGGAATTACGGCTTCCCAGTAAATGTCCCAGGTACTCTCGGTGAGGGGAGTAGGGCCATAGCAAATATATCCAACCAAAACATGGTTTTCTTCAGCTACCAGAATGTGGTATCCAGAATTGGTGCCTTTGCCAAGATATTCGTCAACCAGTTCTTTGGCGATGGTGATTTCTATTGGTTTGAATTGAGGAATTGTTTCAAGTAAATAGACAATTTCAGACTTGTCCTGTGCACTCATTTGGCGGATTACAATACTCATATCAACTATTATCCAGTGCCTGTTCGATAATTATCTTAATCAATTCTGTATATGTCAGCCCGGCTGCTGCAGCTTGTTTAGCGCAGCCTGCATCTGGGGAGATATCTGGGTTCGGGTTTACCTCTAACACATAGAAACTCCCATAATCATCCTGGCGGATATCAACTCTGGAGTATCCATGGCAGCCACAGGCTTTATAGGCGTTAATAGATAGTTCTCTGATTTTAGATTCATCTCTTCGTGATGTTTTAGCCGGGCAAACAGATTGGGTTTGTTTGTAGTATAAACTATCCGGATTCCATTTAGATTCAAACGTAAGAATCCTGGGCATTTCGGATGGGAGGTCATACACAATTTCAGATACTGGCAGCACCTTATTGCCAAGCACAGTTGCATTAAACTCTTTACCATCAATGAATTCTTCAACCAGAGCCGGTTTTCCTGAAGTTAGCAGAATTCGTTCCAAAACGCTATTAAGGCTTTCCGGTGAATATATAACGTTGTCAATATAAATGCCGTGACTGGCATCTTCCTGTGAAGGTTTTGCGATAACCGGGTAGTTAATTGTTAACTCTCCCGGGGAAGACGAATCAAGAATTTGGAAATCAGGTGTAGGGATGCCTTTCTTTTTAAAAGTGTTTTTAGAAAGCACCTTATCCAATCCAATCTCAAGAGCCTCTGGTGGATTACCGGTATATGGGATATCCAGGTTATGGCAACCTTTGGCAATTTCAACCTCGGTTTCCGGTTGGCCGTCGAATCCTTCAAAGAGATTGAATATCACCGAAGCCTTGATACGGCTAACGGTATCAAGCGCTTCATCAAGTGGGGGTGAAAGCGGCACTAAAAAAGACTGGCAGCTAAGCTCCAGCAGGGCATTCTCAACTGCAGCAACAGCGTTTAGTACTCCTTTAATGGCCGCATCTTCATCAGATGCAGTATAACGCGAGGGCGCTGGTTTATTGTAAATAATTGCTATATCTGGATGCATTGCGGATATCTTTCGAGCGCAGCTGAAAGAATCATCTGGATAAGGCTTTGGTGAGATATGCCCAGAAAGCTGGCCATTATTACCAAATCACTGTGATTGCCCAAGCCAGGAAGCGGATTAATCTCGATAAAATAAGGTTGCCCCTGTTTATCGATTCTAAAATCAAGCCTGGCCATATCCAGGCAGCCGAGTAATGAGTAAATCTTGAGGCTGGTCTTTTTTATTTCTTCTAATACCGTCTTTGGTAAATTGGCAGGGCATTCATAATCGACCTGGTTTACATAATCCCGCTTTACTTCAATTGAATACATGAACATTTCGTGCCGATGTTTGGGCTTGATTTCCATTATCCCAAGAACATCGGGTTTATGAGAGCCAATAATTCCCACTGTTACTTCTCTGCCAGATATATACTGTTCTATCATCACTGGCTGATTATATCCAACCAGTGATGTTGTGCAGAGTGCTTTTGCTTCCTGGACATTTTGCGCAAGAGAGCAATTATGGATTCCGATGCTTGAACCTTCATGGGCAGGTTTTACAACCAAAGGGAAGCCAATATTATCCCAAGATACTCTATCTGCCGATTGCTTATCACTCACAACCAGCCAGTGAGGTGTAACTATGCCGGAAGCTTTGAGAATATGCTTGGTTAGTGGTTTATCAAGACAGATCGAAAGACATTGGGGGGATGAACCAGTATAGGGAATGTTATACATTTCAAGCACTGACGGAACCTGCGCCTCGCGTGATGGATAGTTCCCGCGACCTTCGCTGATGTTAAAAACAAGTTCGGCATCAGTACCTGCGCACATATTACTAAGAAATTCCAAACCCCCACCCAGATGTATCACCGTATGGCCAAGTGCCTCAAGAGAAGAAGAAATCAACTGAACGGTTTCAACCGAGTCGTATTCTTCTGCAATATCTTCCGGCAAGCCGGGTTTCAGATCAAAGCTGGTTTTGAGATCGTAAGTGAGACCGATGTGCATATTACGATTCTGCCCCCGAGTATGCATGGGCAGGTGGTATCGAAACAACTCTTTCAGAATTGTTGGGTTGTTCGTACGATTCTGCCGATGGATTCCTATATGAATATAGATTGCCTCGATAATTTTTAAATAACATCGATCCTGGATTAATCGCTGCAATGTAGTCGGGCAGCAGAGGCACCTTGCCACCACCATCTGGTAAATCGACTACGAACGAGGGGATTCCCATCCCGGAAGTATGGCCGCGCATTCCAGCGATAATCTCAATGCCTTTTTCTACGGGTGTACGTAAATGCTCAGCTCCTCGTACCTCATCGCATTGGAAGAGGTAATAAGGCCGAACCTTTATTTTCAGCAATCCCTGGCAAAGAGCCAGCTGATCTTGAACGCTATCGTTAATACCTTTCAAAAGAACCGATTGGTTGTTAACCGGAA
This sequence comes from Dehalococcoidales bacterium, assembly GCA_028717385.1. NCBI lineage: Bacteria > Bacillati > Chloroflexota > Dehalococcoidia > Dehalococcoidales > Dehalococcoidales bacterium. The sequence goes on from JAQUNW010000003.1 coordinate 61,567, forward strand.
TACCGTGCCGAAGCAGGCGTTCGCATGCTGCAGCAGACTGTGGCGTGATTTCATTCACAGTATTGAAGTGAGTATTGAACCACACCGGGCTATAGCGAGATAGCATTTCGCATAATTCGTCATCGACGCGTTGAGGCAGCACTACCGGGAATCGGGACCCGATGCGAATTATTTCTACATGACTGATACTACGCAGTGAAGATAAAATACTCTCCAGGCGTGCTGTGCTGAGGCTGAGTGGATCTCCGCCCGAAACAATCACATCCCTGATTTCCGTATGAGAGCGTATATAATCGAACATTGCCTCAAATTCTTCCTTGGAGTGGACCATGCCTTTATGATTCCAGTCACGTTTACGAGTGCAATGCCGGCAAAGCATTGGGCAAATATTGGTTGAAACCATTAGAGCCCTATCGCTATAGCGGTGAACAAGGCCGGGTACTACTGAATCTCCCTTTTCATCCAGCGGATCATCGTAACCTTGCATATGTTCATCGATTTCAAGTATAGAGGGTACCGATTGCCTTCTCACCGGATCGTTAGCATCGTTTGCATTTATGAGAGTGAGGTAATAAGGCGTAATTGAAATTGGGTAGCGAAGGGTAACCTTTTCAAGGCTTTGGATTTCTTCAAAAGACAGCGGTAAGTAGCGAGCAAGCTCTTGAATTGTGGTAATACGATTCTGGAATTGCCACTTCCAGTTGTTCCAAAGTTCATCAGAAACAAACGGGAAGTATTTGCTTCGATTGGAGAAGGGTTGGGGAGGTTCGCTGGACGTACCGGGAGGTTCTGTTTCTTCCGTGCTTTCCGATGAGGCAGCATCAGGTATAACAATATTAGATTGCCTGGATTCAACCGAGGGATTTACAACCCCATGTTTCACTTGTTTACTTTCTCCTTTTGTTATCTAGTTTAATTAAACAGGAATTATATTTCTAGAATACTAATTATACAATAAGCGCTAAAGAATTCAAATAGTTTTTAGAAATACGAAAAGTATATTTAAAACAAAAAGTTAAGTGCTAACCACAGATACAATCAACCTGATTGCAACTGCAAGAAGACCTAAAGCGAGGAAGCGGATAATTACTTGCCCGGGCACTTTTTTGGAATATTTTGCACCGACTTGAGCCCCGGCTATAGCTCCCAATGAGAGAAGAAGTGCAATTGCAAAACCATCAGCAAAGCTTTCTCTGATAATATGGGTTATCAGGGCTGAAAACGTCGTGATGGAAATAACCATATGAGAAGTTGCAGTGGCTATATGCACTGGGTAGGAAAGCAGGTTGCACATAGCTGGGACGTGTATAATACCTCCTCCGATACCCAGCAGCCCTGCAACAAAGCCGGTAAAAAAAGCCAGAACAATACCCAGTTTGAGAGAATATGAAAAACTGTGTTTGGTACCTTCGGAGTCAGTTATTTCGCGTTTAGTGGTACCGTTAAGGCTGCAAGAGTTGGATTTTTGAACACCGGGCTTTACTAACAGATAAATGGATAGAGCAATCAATACGACGCTAAATATGAGCTGAAACGAGTTTCGGCCAAGCAGACCGGTGACGTTGGCTCCTATGATAGCACCCGGTATACCGGCCAGTGAAAAAATCAATGCAGACCGAAAATCAATTCTCTTCAGCCGGCTGTAAGCAAGAGTTCCAGAAAAGGAATTAAAGAAAGTAACTGTGAGGGTTATTGCAGTAATGGTTGAGGGGCTATAATCCGGGTATATTAATAACAGAACAGGGACAAGAATAAAGCCGCCGCCAGCGCCGATAAGCGTTCCGAAACCACCCACCAGAAATCCGATAATTGGCAGAAGAAACCAGGGCAAGAAGTTACTCCTGTGATTAATTTAGTGCCATTATAGAGTTTTTAACCGTTACTGAACAACCGCAACAGGAGATGGCAGCGGTTAAAACGCCTGTCATTGACGGTATGGTTAAAAACTTACATAATTAAAGAGCTTGAGCTGATTTTATCAGCGGGGTATAAGGAGAAAAATAAAAGATGGTTGCCAGAATTCAAAAAATATTGAGATATACTGTGTTTTTTACACTTGGTTTTGCGGTAGCGGGGGCGATTTTAGGTTTTATGCTTAGCAGCCAGGATGAACGAGAGTGGATCTGGATTGCCGGATTTGCTCTAATTGGGGGATTCGCCGGCGCCGCCATTGCTCTTGTAACAGGCCGTTATAAAATGCTTTTCAAGCTGGTTGTAGCCGGAGCTATAGTGGGCGCTTTAAGCCAATGGATGATAATTGCATCAGTCGCTGAAGAATGGTTGCAAATGACCATTTCCGGTGCAGTATTTGGAGCGTTTGCAGGCATTTCGATCCCGATGCTCGAGAGAGAGAAGAAATTACCCGTTGAAAAAACTTTTGAATGTGATGAGTGTGGCCGCAAGGTAGGCAAGGACGACAAGTTTTGTGCAGGTTGTGGAACTGAATTCGAATAATCGATTCAGTAATCGTTGTTATTGATATGCCTCACGTTTAAATTGCCTCAGTCTGAGTGAATTGGTTACAACCGTCACAGAGCTGAACGCCATTGCTACTGCAGCCATGATCGGGTTTAAAAAACCATATTCCCCAAGCATGAAACCGAGATATCCAGGCGCATTGCCAGAATTAAAGAAGACATAGAGTAGCCCTGCGGCAATCGGTATCAAAAGCGTATTATAGGCAAAAGCCCAAAAGAGGTTTTGTTTTATTGTCCGCATGGTTCTCCAGCCCAGCCGAATAGCATTTACCATGCCTTCAAGTTTTCCTTTCATGAGGGTAATGTCTCCGGTTTCAATTGCAATATCGCTCCCGGTTCCAATTGCAATTCCTGTATTTGCCTGGGCAAGTGCTGGAGCATCATTTATACCATCGCCCACCATTGCTACGATTTTACCCTTTTCCTGTAAATCCTTAATGACTTTAGCTTTGTCTTGTGGTAATACTCCAGCAATGACTTTTTCAATGCCTGCCTTATCGGCAATAGCCATGGCAGTTTCATGATTATCGCCCGTCAGCATTACCAAATCCAGATTCATTTCCCTTATTTTCTCGACCGCCCAGCGGCTTTCAGCTTTTAGTGTATCAGCAAGCGCAAAAATTGCCACAGGAGCCTTGTCAACTACCATTATCATGATGGTTTTCCCTTGTTGTTTTAAAGAATGCGCTGCAACAGCTAGTTCGCCCAGCTCTATATTAATCTTCTGTAATAGGGCTTCATTACCTATAACCACAGTTTTGCCCTGGTATACAGCTTTTACCCCCATGCCGGATACGGACATAAACTTGTCTGCATCTTCAATCAAAGCGTTTTCTGCCCTGGCGTGTTTAACCAAGGCCTGCGCCAGTGGATGTTCAGAATACTTTTCTACGCTTGCGGCAATCCCAAGGGCTGAAAGTCTACCCTGATCGGTTGAGGTGATAATATCGGTAACTTCGGGAACTCCGGTTGTCAAAGTGCCGGTTTTGTCTATTACCACAGTATTAAGGCGAGCGCATGTTTCAAGTGCGGCTGCATCGCGGATTAAAATACCGTTTTCAGCGCCTACTCCAGTGCCAACCATAATAGCAGTGGGGGTCGCTAGCCCTAATGCGCAAGGGCAGGCTATGATTAAAACAGCAATAAAATTAAGAAATGCATAAGTAAGCGAAGGTTCTGGCCCTAAAAAGTACCACAAAATAAAAGTAAATATAGCTATCGAAACAACTACCGGCACGAATACGCCAGATACAACATCGGCGAGGCGTTGAACTGGAGCCCGCGAGCCCTGTGCTTCGTCAACCAGGCGGATTATCTGGCTTAATACAGTATCTTTACCGACACGGCTGGCTTCGAAAGTAAAGCTGCCGGTTTTATTAATAGAAGCACCTATAACTTCATCCCCAAGGTTTTTCTCAACTGGAAGACTCTCCCCGGTAAGCATTGATTCATCAACGCTTGAAGCTCCTTTAACGATAATCCCATCAACCGGTATCTTTTCACCAGGACGAACCAGAATAATATCTCCTTTAATGACCTGGGAGACTGGAACAGAAGTCTCAACGCTTTCTCGAATGACCGTAGCTTTCTTAGGGCTCAGGTCGATCAACTTTTTTATTGCCTGGGAAGCCTGCCTTTTTGCTCTGGCTTCTAGATATTTCCCAAGAAGCACCAAGGCTATTATCATGGCGGATGTATCAAAATATACTCCGGTTGAGATTTCGGCGGTCGAGAATAAGCGGGGGAAAAGCACAACCGCCACGCTGTAGAAGTACGCTGCTGAAGTACCAATTGCTATCAGCGTGTTCATATCAGCGGTTTTATTTTTAAGTGCACTCCAGGCTCCTTTATAAAAGCCGGCACCTGCCCAGAATTGAACTGGAGTGGCTATCAGCCACAAAAGATACTCAACATGTTCAAAGTGGGCAAAAAAGTGGATAAGCATGATAATAACAGATGCAATAGCGGCAAAGATAAAGCGTATTTTTGCCTGTTTGTCTGTATTATCTAATACAGCCGGAGTAGTTTCTGGGGAAGCCTGGAAACCGGCATTTTCAACGGCCTTAATCAAATCTTGTGTACTAACTTTGCCTTGGTGGGTTATTGTAGCTTTTTCAGAAGCGAGATTTACATAGGCGTTTTCTACGCCAGGTACAGCCAGTAATGCTTTTTCGGTACGCCCAACACATGCTGCACAATGCATTCCACTGATTTTAAGAACAGTTTTTTCTGCCATTTGCTCTTCTCTGGTAAATTGGTTTTGTGGGTAATATAATAGCATATTCTATAATGGTACCTAAGTAAAAATAATTATAAAGAGTTTATATTGGCGAGTGGCATTCTTTGACTATTCGTCTTAACACAATCTAAAGTGATAAATACGTTTATTTCCACTCGAAAGACAGTCACCAAGTTTGTTTCACGCTTCGATAGGGGAATTTGGCTGGTCAGCCTGATTAATCTATTGCTGGCAATAGGTTTTTCAATGTGCATTCCCTTTCTTGCTCTTTATCTTCATCAGGATCGCGGTGTGTCTATGGCCTTGGTGGGGATCATAATTCTGGTAGCGGGTTTGAGTTCAGCAGTATTTGAGCTGGTTGGCGGTGAGTTGTGTGACCGGTTGGGACGAAGACCGCTGGTTCTATTTTCCGTTATATCAAGAAGTGTTGTGTATATAGTGATGGCCTTTCTGGTTAACTCGGGTGCTCCGGTCTGGAGCATTGCTCTTGCTTTTGTGGCTTCGCAAGCGCTGGGATCGATAGGAAAACCGGCTACACAAGCTATGATTACCGACCTCGCTCCTCCCCGGCTCCTCACCGAATCCTTTGGAATACTCAGAATCGGGATAAATGTTGGGTGGGCAGCAGGTCCGGCAATTGGAGGCTATCTAGCCGCCTTCATGCCTTACGGATGGTTGTTTGGTGTTGCGGCAGGAATCAGTATTATTACCGCAGTTATTGCTTTCTTTCTAAAAGAATCGATTGTTCAAAAAAATCATAAAACCGATTTCCGCGGATTGTTAAAGGTCAGTCGCAATGTTTCATTTATGTTGTTTATATTTTTTAATCTGCTTTTTTTCACTGCCATGGGCCAAATGATGAGCACTCTTTCTATCTATATGGTTGACCGTGTTGGTTACACAACCGCCCAATATGGTTTGCTGTTGACGGTTAATGGATTGCTGGTAATTATTCTGCAATACCCCATAGCAAGAAACATAGACCGTTTTTCAAGAAGCCGGGTGATTGTGGCGGGATGTCTTTTATATGCTGCAGGCTACCTGATGTTTGGGTGGGTAGGGAGTTATGCCCTGGCAGTAGCGGCAATGGTATTAGTTTCATTTGGGGAAATAGCTTTTGCGCCGGCAGCAATGAGTGTTGTGGGTGAAATAGCTCCCCGTGGAGAAAAAGGGCGGTATATGGGATTCTTTGGGCTTAACCAGATTGTTGGTATTTCCATTGCCCCGTTGTTTGGGGGAATACTTTTAGACTTGTTTTTAACCAACCACATCGCAATCTGGGGCATAATTGCAGTATCTGGTGTATTTGGAGCGGCAGCCTTTGCATGGTGGGCGCGCCATTATAAAGTAGAATAAAACCAACCCCTCTTAATAAATACTGTATAGCTTGCAGGCAGTGAGTTTGATAACTAGATAAAGGCAAGCAACAAAGCAACCAGAGACTATCCAATTTTAGATGACAATTCAAGAAGCGCTGAGGCTATTACATGCAATATAAACAAGATTATTATCGGGCACATAAAGAGTTTTGGATAAAATGTTGTATAAAGTAAGTCATTGGTATGTTGCAGTTTCTTGGTGAGTGGATTATTAACGGTTAATACCAGGGAAAAGTCATACAAATCTTTCACTGGGAAAGTTATCGGTCAGATCTAAGGCTTCTCCGACCGAGGAAGCTGTAAAGCTACGTGTGTAATACGGTGAGCATAACTGCTTACCTGACAATATACTTAACCCATAGTCGCCAGATCCAACTGGTTAATAGCATCCAGCTAGTTTTAACGATAAAACTTGGGTATTTTATTTTAGACTGCTGGCCATTGTATATCGCTGGATGAGGTACATCCACTACTTTCGCTCCAATAACATTAAGGCGTACAAGCATGTCGTTTTCAAAAGCGTAACCTTTGTATATTCGTTTTAAAGGAATTTTTGAAAGAGCATTCGTATTAATCACCGTATAGCCATTTTGCGGATCACTGATATGCCAGTACCCGGATGATATGCGGGTTAGTAGTGTTAGCAAATTAGTACCAAAGCGCCTGAATCGCGGCATTCCTTCGTAATGAGCAGGGCATGACATACGATTCCCTTTAGCGTAGTCTGCCTCGCCGTTTATTACTGGATCCAGTAAAGCTGGGAGGTATTCAGGCGCCATTTGGTTGTCGCCAGCCATTATTGCAACCAAATCAACCATTTCTTCAAGTGCTAACGAGTGGCCAGTAGTTATGGCTCCGCCAAGTCCTTTATTCTGCTCCAGACTTATTATTTTAATCCTGTCATCTCTCTCAGCGAGAGCATTTGCTATTTCTGCAGTTTTATCTGTGCTGGCATCATTTACTACATATACCCGGTCAACATACTTCGGAATACCGTTAATTACATCGGCAATAAACTTTTCTTCATTATAGGCTGGCACCACCACGGCAATTTTTTTACCTTTGTACATCGTTTACTACTTCGCTGGCCTTAAGCGCAATTCTTAACGTGTTTAAGCCCTCCTGGCCATCCACCAGAGGTTTAGTGTTGTTGTTAACACAAGAAATAAAATGGGTGATTTCTGTTTTTAATGGCTCGGTCTTTACAATTTTAATGCGAGATTCCTGATATGAGTTGTGAAGGGTGAGTTGCTGCTCAATATAATCCAGGTAGCTGATCCCTTCGCTCCCGGTAGCGACCAGAGTGCGCACTTTGTGTGGCGTAAACCAGTTCACTTCTAACGAAGCTGAGCTATCACCAAAATCTAGCATGATAAGAGCATGGTCTTCCCGGCTGGGATGCTTGAAGCGTCCGGCTTTGGAATATACTGCTACAGGCTCTTTGCCGGTAAGAAAACGGGTTGCGTCGATATCGTGTGTAGCGGAGTCTATTATGATACCGACATCTCTTATTCTGGGCTGAAACGGGCCTACCCGGCGCGTAGAAATGAGCATAATTTTACCTAGAACACCTTGTTCTATCAATTCTTTGAGCTTAAGTATAACCGGATTGAAGCGCTCAATATGACCAACCATTAATTTCACGTCGTTATCTCGGGCGGCTTTAATCATCTCCTCTGCTTCTTTAACAGTAGAGGCGATCGGCTTTTCTACCAAGCAGTGGGTTTTAGCAGCAAGAAACTCAAGTGCAACATCTTTATGAGCACTGGTCGGTACTGCAATACTTACCACATCTACATGACCAAGCAGTTTGCGGTGATCGCCAAAACAACGCGTATTATATTTAGCACCGATTTCCTGAGCACGTTTTATATCTGCATCTGCAACACCAACTAGCTCACATCCCAGTTCCCGGTAGACACGGACATGGTGTTGCCCCATAGCTCCAAGGCCGATGACCCCGGCTTTAATCATATAAAGTCCTTCCCAGGCCTTTGTATCTAAGGCCATTTTGTTTAATTATATTTGGATCCCATGCGGCTCTGATATCTATGATTAGATTACCTGTCATTAAGCTTTTGACACGGGCAAAGTCAAGATTCTTATACTGGGAATGAGCTGTAGAAAGGATTACGCAATCCGCCCTTGTAATAGCTTGGTAAAGATCCGGTTCGGTCTTGAAGTCATATTCCTTGTCTTTTATAAAAGGATCATGCACGGTTACTTTGTAATCCTTTTCTTCTAGTTTATTGATTAACCGGGGAGTATGGGAAGTGTCGAAAGATCTTACTCCGGGTTTGAAGCTGAGGCCGAGCACGGTAATATTTTGCATGCCGTTTTCTATCATACTGACGATTACGTTGAATATATCTTCGTTAAGAGCGCGAGCTGCTGTCATAACTGGTGGGGTAAAACCTCTTTTTGAAGCATCACTGATAACATAATAGGGGTCCATTGGTATACAATGACCGCCAACCAGCCCAGGTTGGAGTATGTGACAATAAGGCTGTGAGTTGGCGGTTTCAATCAGTTCCTGGACGTCTACTCCATAAAGTTGACATAATAATGCCAATTCATTGGCAAAGGCGATATTTACATCCCGGTAGGTATTCTCGATTACCTTATCAAGCTCAGCTGCTATAATGCTCTTCATGTGTATTACGGAAGGCGCAAAAGTTGAATAGACCGCAGAGAGGGCAAGGGTACTTTTGCTATCAATGCCGCCAACGATTTTAGGGTAGGTTTTCAGATCCTTTAATACTTGAGGAGACTGGGTGCGCTCTGGAGAGTAGGCAAGTCCAAAGTCACAGCCTGCCTTTAATCCGGTGTTTTTAGTAATAAGTTCTCCCAGCACAAATTCGGTAGTTCCGGGCGGTACTGTACTTTGAAGAACTATGATCTTGCCAGCACTCATGTGTGGGCTGATACTCATGGCAACTTTTATTACTGCTTCTATATCTGGCTGTTCATCTTTTATTAACGTTGGCACAGCAATGATTAACATATCAGCGTCTCTAATGGCTGCAACATCAAGAGTAGCACGAAGTTTTCCCGACCTTACGCAATTATATATAAGGTCAGCAAGCCCTTCCTCGTCTGGATAAGGTGTTTTAGCATTATTGACAGTGTCTACAGTGTGAGGATTGATATCAATCCCGGTAACTTTAAATCCGGCATCTGCCAATACGGCGGCCAGAGGTAATCCAACCCGGCCCAGTCCGATGAAGGCAATTTTTACTGAGCGCTCGCTTGCCAAGTTTTTAATTTCGTTTTCACTGTACAAATAGAGCACTTATTCCTTCCTAGTTATTACTTTTGCAGGGTTTCCGGCAACAGTTGTTCCAGCTGGTACGTCTTTGGTAACTACAGAACCTGAACCTATTACAGCGTTCTCTCCAATTACAACACCTGGAAGAATCACTGCATTAGCACCGATACGAGCCCCTTTTTTGATATAGGATCCCTTGAGAGTTGCGCCTGCCTGCATATATTTATCATTAGTGGTGACAGAGCAAGGCCCCATAAAGACGTAATCTTCTATGACAGTATAAGCCGTTACATAAGCTCCAGTTTGCAAGCTCACATAATTGCCAATGTTAGCGTTTCCGTCAATTACAACATTGGTGCCAACCACAACGTTATTACCCAAGCGGGTATTTTCGCGTATTAAGATATTATGCCCGGTTTTTAAGTCATTCCCAATAACTACACCAGAATATATCACAGATCCAGATCGAATGATGGCATTAGTGCCAATTACCAGTCTACCGCCCTCTGTACTACCTAATACGATATTGCCCTCGATAATTGCTCCATTGCCTAGTATCACCTCTCCTTTTTTTGTTATATCAGGCATTTTTTAACACCTCTGCTATTGTGTTTAGATCATGGCTGGTAAGAGATGGGTGCACCGGCAAGCTCAACACCTCACGCGCAGCCTGTTCCGAGGTGGGCAGTTCATCTGTATAATCCAGGTCTCTAAACATGGGTTGTTGATGTATCGGTATCGGATAATGAACACCGCAGCCGATACCGTTAGCTTCAAGATAATTTTTTAATTCGTCTCGACTCATCTTGTAATTGGGAGTAACTCGAATGGTGTATTGGTGAAAAACATGCTTGCTGCCTTTTAAAACCTGTGGTGGCACTAAGCCATTTATACTGGTGATGACTTCGGTAAGAAAACCGGCATTTTTTATTCTGACTTCGTTAAAAAGGTCCAATCTCTTTAGCTGGCTAAGGCCAATTACTGCAGCAATCTCCGTCATGCGAGCGTTGTAACCGAGTATGGTGTGTCTATAGCGCTCAGCTTGGCCGTGATTTCGGAGAAGGCGGCATTTACAGGCTATGTCCTGATCGTTCGTGGTTATCATGCCGCCTTCTCCGGTGGTCATATTTTTAGTGGGATAGAAAGAAAAGCAACCAATTCCGAAGGAACCGGCTTTGTGTTCTCTCCAACTCGCTCCATGTGCTTGGCAGGCATCTTCGATCATAACCAGGTTGTGGTGCTCGCAAATATCCTGCGTGGCTTCTATATTAAATACTTGTCCATAAAGGTGAACCCCAATTATAGCTTTTGTGCGGGGAGTGATTTTAGACTCTATTTCATTAGGATCAATATTAAAGGTAACCGGATCAATATCCGCAAAGATTGGCCGCGCACCGCATTGAAGTACTGCTGTCGCGGATGCTATGAAGCTGAAAGGTGTGGTTATAACTTCATCACCTTCCCTGATCCCGGCTGCTAGCAAGGCCAACTGTAAAGCGTTTGTTCCACTAGTAGTAGCAATTGCGTGTTCTGAGCTTATATAGCTGGCAAAAGCTTCTTCGAACTCTTTAACATATCTGCCTTGTGCAAGACTACCAGAGACGATCACCTGCCGTATAGTCTCTTCTGTATCTTGATCGATAACCGGTTTTGCTATTGGAATCATAAATGAGGTAACCTTTCTTTCATACTACTTTCCATATACTTCTATTGTCATTTTCAGTCCATCTTTAAGGGAATATTCCGGGCTATAGCCAAAGGCAACTTTTGCCCTTGAAATATCTGCCAGGGAATGAGCTACATCTCCCTGGCGTGGGCCAGAATAAACTGGAGAAAGGTCCGCCCTGCCCATCATTTTTAATATGGTTTCTGCCAGTTCATTAAGGCTTATGTTTGCACCAGTGCCAATGTTATAAGCGCCAGTTGCCGGGTTTATTGCAGCCAGGATATTGGCATTAACTACATCTTTTACAAAAGTAAAATCTCTGGTCTGGGTGCCATCTCCAAATATTCCTGGAGGTTTTCCCTGTTTGATAAGAGATATAAACATGGGGATAACTGCCGCATAGGCAGAATTGGCAGCCTGGCGTGGGCCATATACATTGAAGTAGCGCAGGCTGGCAGTTGGCAAACCGTATGAAGCGGTAAAAGCCGCACAGTAATACTCGCCGCTAATCTTGGAAGCGGCATACGGCGAAAGGGGGCGCGGCAGCATAGCTTCTATCTTGGGAAGGGTTGGGGTATCGCCATACACCGAAGAGGAGGAGGCATAAACCACCTTTTTTACACCGGAATCCTTCGCGGCAATTAACACATTTAACGTACCGTTAATATTGGCGTGATTGGTAGCAATAGGGTCAGCAATACTGCGCGGTACACTGGGTAGAGCAGCTTGGTGAAATACGTAAGCCACCCCCTGGCAGGCTTTTTGCAGGCGGTCAATATTGTTAACTGAAAAACAAAGTACTTCCAGGTTGGGGTTGGCAGATAGATGTTGAAGGTTGGCCAGGTTGCCGGTAGAAAGATCATCCACCACAGTAACCTGATACCCCGCTCCAAGCAAATTCTCAGTTAAATGAGAACCAATAAAACCGGCACCGCCGGTCACCAATACCTTTTCTTGTTTCATGGCTGTTAGTACTCCCGGAATTAAGTTACTGTGACCGATTTGGCAAGGTTGCGTGGCCTGTCCGGGTCAAGGGAACGGGCTATTGATGAATGAAAAGCAAAAAGTTGCAGCGGTATTATACACGCCAATGGGTAGAAATATTCATTAACCTTGGGTATTTCAATATAAATATCAAAGAGTTTATCGGGCTTGTCGGAAACACCAATTATAAACGCTCCACGTGCTTTAACCTCTGAGATGTTAGAGAGAATATCATCTCGCGTGCCGTCACAGGGGGCAATAGCAATCACCGGTGAGCCCTCTTCTATCAGGGCAAGTGTGCCGTGTTTTAATTCCCCGGCAGACATGCCCTCCGAATGAACATAGGCTACCTCTTTGAGCTTGAGGGAGGCCTCTCCGGCAACTGCAAAATTAATACCTCGTGCAATATAATAAAACTTGTCATGATTGGCTAATTTGATGGCCGTCTTGGGTATAGCATAGTGATTAACGCGCAGATTTTCCTCTAATAGCTCTGCTATGTGTTGTAGCTCTGTTTCTGCCTCTTCCAGGCGCCCAGCTATTGAAAATGATAGAAGGTATAAAAGCACCAGTTGGCTAATGAAGCTCTTGGTAGCAGCAACTGCAAATTCTGCACCGCAGTTTAAATATAGCGTACAGTCACTCATGCGAGCCAGTGTGGAGCCAAAGGTATTTATAATAGAAAGTACCTTTGCTCCTCTGCTTTGTGCTTCTTTAATCCCTTCAATAACATCGGCGGTTTCCCCGCTTTGAGACACTGCAATTACCAGTGTATTTTCATCTACCGCATCTCCAAAATAACTGAACTCCGAAGAGGTGATAACATCGCTGAAGCGGTGGGCAATCTTAGAGAACATATACCGGCCGATAAGCGAAGCGTAGCGTGAGCTCCCGCAAGCGGTAAAAACCACAGACCGACAGTTATTAACTAGCGTGGCAGCTTTTTGGAGTGTTTCTCTATCCTGTTTCATGGCGGATATAATTGCCTGAGGTTGGTCAAATATCTCCTTGAGCATGAAGAAATCAAAACCATTCTTGTCCCGTACTGCCAAATCCACATCCAGCATAATTGGATCTTTGGAGATTTTTTTACCGGATCCAGAAAGTATGTTGATTTTATTCGGTGTAATAACTACCGCTTCTTTGTCATCCAGAAAGAGTACTTTACGAGTATAAGGAAGGAAAGCTTGAAAATCACTAGAGACAAAATTTTCACCCTTGCCAAAACCGACTACCAGTGGGCTCCCTTTTCGTATAGCAACAATCTTTTGCGGTTCTACAATTGAAGTAACAACCAATGCATAAGTCCCTCTGAGTTCCCTTGTTGCCCGGATAACAGCCTGTTCCAGGGGTACACCCGGAAGCAGGTGCTCTTCTATTAAATGGACAATAACCTCAGTATCAGTCTCCGAAATAAACTCGTGTTTGGAACCAAGCTTCCTTTTTAATTGCAGGTAATTATCAAGTATGCCGTTGTGAGCAACTGCGATGTATTTTAGACAATCAAGGTGCGGGTGAGCATTGATTGCAGTAACGCCTCCATGAGTTGCCCAGCGGACATGCCCAATACCGGTGTTACCGGGCAGGCGACTTAAAGAACACTCCTGTTCAACCTCTTCCAGCTTACCAATACCCTTTTTTAAATGCAGATCTCCGTTAAAAACAGTAGCTATACCGGCTGAATCGTAACCGCGGTACTCGAGCCTGGTAAGACCATCCAAAAGCACGGTAGCTGCTTGTTGTTTGCCAGTATAACCTATTATCCCGCACAAAGCCCTTAACCTTTTTCTTATGGTTTTTTTATAGCCGCTCTTTATAGAGCATGGTTAAGCGTTGTTGTTGTCTATGAATAGCCCCTGTATGTAACTAATCGATATAGTAAGCTACGAACAAAGCTGTGTCAATTCTATTTATATCAAATAACCTTACTAAAACTTACTAAATTGTATTAAACAAGACTACTACTTTAGTACCTGTTACTATATTGCTACCTGTTTTTACTCAAAACAGATATGGTGCAATCACAAAGAGCACCGTATTATTAGCTCCATGGGCTAAAATTACACCAGTTAATGAGCCGGTTTTCATAGCTGCCCACGCAAAATAAAGCCCGGCAAAGAACACAAAGATAATATCTGCTGCGGAAAGAAAGCCAAGATGGAGCACAGCAAACAGTACGCTTGTGTAGATTATCCCTTTCCGACCGAAGTATTCCAGGGCGGTTGTTTGCATAACACCCCGGAATATTATTTCTTCTACAAAACCAGTAGTTACAAATAGGATGATTGCAGCCAGCAAGCCAGATTGCCAGTTGAGTTCTCCTATAAGAGGCTCTGCCTGGAGTATAAAATACTCTATAAAACCAAGGCCTATGCCACTAATTGCGATAAGAGTATTGGCTAACGCTGGTTTAAAGGTAAAACCAATATCCCTGAACCTTAGACCCAGCATGTACATAAGAGCAACTGCTGCAAGAAACAGCGGTAAATACATCAAGGGGAACCACCATATTTGGGATAATCCGGCAAGTGGCATGCTAAGGCTTATGATCCTGACTAAAGGAACCAGAGAAAGAGATAGAACCAAACGGGATTGCTGGTAATTATCTTTTAAAGCGGGGATAATAAGTGTTGCGAGCAGAATAACTCCAAACAGGGCGAGCCCAACCAAAACATCAACGAAAACCGTTAAGCATTCTGCGATTGTAATAAATACTAATAGAATTAGTGCAAGGTGCATGTTAATTAAACAGAGTACTAATAATTGTCATCGGATGTATTATAGCACAACGCTTAGACAAATTGTGTCAAACCTCACGGCAATTAGTATCGTTACAACACGGGTGATATAATAGTTATTTAATAACAATATAACGAAGGTACTATTAAAGAAATGAAGGAAGAAATAAAATCCACCTATTTTTGCGACCATGATTATAATGTGTGGCTTCTTTTTAACCATACCTGGCGTGCTATGTTTAAAGCCAGAGAGAGGGAGCTGTTAACCTATAAAATAACTCCAGAACAAGCAGAGGTGCTGTTGGCTGTGCAAGCGCTTGGCAATAAAGCTACTCCTGCAGCTATTTCTCGTTCGACTTTAAGAGAACCTCATACTATTTCCGGTTTGATTGACCGGATGGTTGGGAAAGGGCTGCTTACAAAAAACAAAGACCTGGACCGCCGAAATCTGGTTCGTATCGAGCTCACCGAAAAAGGCTTGAAGGCTTATGATCATTCCACTGCCCGCCGGGCTATCTTCGATGTAATGGGTGAACTTGATCCGAAAGAAAGGCGTTCGCTTTGTTGCATGCTTGAGCGCCTTCAGGCCAAGGCATTAAAAGTGCTGGGCGTTGAGGAAAGGCCGGCTTTTCCGCCGAAAGAAGAAGAGGCTGAATAAAACCTCTCATGCGCAAATAAAACCGAAATCGACAGTATCAAAAAGAGTACGATCAAATCTTTATTCCTGAGTTCCAGGGCGAACATTGCCGTTTTGGTATCATCTACTGAAGCCTGATTGGCCATTGTGCTATACTTGGAATTGAAACCACATGTATTAATTTATGACCACTAACAGCGATATTCTCATTATTGGAGCCGGCCCTGTAGGTAGCTATACTGCCAGGAGGCTAGCTCGGCAAGGTTATAAGGTTACCCTTTTAGAAAAAAGACCAGACCTTGGCGGGCCTGTATGCTGTGCCGGCATAATCAGCCCAGATTGTGTGAAATTGCTGGAAGGCGAAGATCTGCCAGTATTAAATGCATTCAGCGGAGCCCGGGTTTATTCCCCCAACGGGCAAGTGTTAGAACTCAAACGCAATAGCGTGCAGGCAGTTGCCCTGGATCGGGGTTTAATGGACTTGAAGTTGGCAGAGCGCGCCGGTGCAGCCGGAGCTGCTTGCGTATTTGGTATTAAGGCAACTCATATTAAAGCTGATGATACAAGTGTAACTGTATATACAAACGACAACCGCAGTAACGTCTACCGGGGAAGATTAGCACTAATTACTGCTGGCTTTAATCCTGCATTAACTAGTAGCTTGGGTATGGGCATACCAGCCGATTTTGCGGTCGGCGTCCAGGCGAGGGTAGAAATGAAAGCCCCCCTTCCGCTGTGTATCTTTACCAGCAAGCTATTTGCCCCGGGATTTTTTAGCTGGCTGGAACCGCTTGAAGATGGTACTGCACTGGCTGGTTTGTTATGCCGTAAAAATGCCGCAGCCGCTTTTTTGAAGTTTATAAAATACCTCAAGGAAGAAGGATTTATTATTTCTGCGGGTAAACCTCAGTATCGCGGTGTTAGCCTTAAACCGATTCCGAAAACATACAGTGATCGATTGCTCGTTATTGGAGATGCTGCCGGTCAGGTAAAACCGATAACCGGAGGAGGAATATTCTACGGATTAAAAGCCGCTGAATGTGCTATCAGTCAGATCGAACAAGCGTTCGAACATGGAGATTTTACTTCTGCTAATCTGGCAGGTTACCATATTAAATGGAAACAGTCACTTGGTCGAGATATCAAGTTGAGTCGATTAGCCCGCCATGCCTATGAAAAGCTTAGCCAGCGTCAGATTGATAAAGCATTTGCTACAATTGTTCGTACTCGCCTGGTCGAAAAACTGACTGGAGACGATAATTTAAAATTTGATGAACATGGCAATGTAGTGTTAAAAATTATAAGAACTCCGGCTTTTTATCGAGCCTGTGTTTCAACATTAATACCCTGGATAAAATAAAAACATCACTTATTAGAAGGAAATCTAACATGACCATAAAAGAACCTCAGCCTGTCCTGGCCGAAGCCGCCAACAGCTTTTTATTAAGCCTTGAGGCTTCACAATCTAATGAAGCAGCTCTTACAATTCACAGCTTTGTACACTGGTGCGGTACCCAGCGCAAGCCTTCCAGTCTGACACCGGCAGAAATAGCCCGATTCAGCCAGCAATTACCACCCACCGATACGGAGCTACAGCAAAAAATGGGAACCCTACGTGATTTTTTGATTTACATAAATAAATGCCGGTGGACCACATCCCGGCTTGCTGGGCACGTAAAGCCCCGCAAGTGCAAAACACGTAAAAATAACTCCGTCAATTGCCGGCCTGCAAGGGAACCAGTGTACTTAACCTCGGAAGGTTATGCATCTTTGAAAGCAGAGCTGGAAACACTAAAAGCCAAGAAACCTGAGATTATCAGAGCAATTCAACTGGCTGCTGCAGACAAAGATTTTAGAGAGAATTCCCCATTGGCAGCCGCTAAAGAAGAATTAGGGCATGTAGAAGGGCGCATTAGCGAGCTTGAAGAGACACTCAAGATGGCTAAAATTCCCGAACAAAATAATAATAGGTTACAAGTTAACATTGGAGATCAGGTCAGTTTAAAAGACATGTCCACCGGGGAAAACCTATACTATATAATTGTAACTACCAGAGAAGCGAGCCCTCTCGACGGGAAAATATCCGATTCTTCGCCTTTGGGTAAATCCCTTATTGGCAGAACTGCTGGAGAGGTTATAGAAATATCTGCTCCCGCCGGTAAAATTTGCTATACGATTGAGAGCATCGGAAACGTCGCCGAGTGACAACCCGGAATTGTCATAGTCTGGACGAGGGTTATTGACTTGAGCCATTGCAAGTTGTAATCTTTATTTTAATTTTTAAAGGAGGTTGTACGCTTAAATGGCAAAAACATCCTCGGGACTCGAAGAAAACGTTGCTGGTTTGCTCTGTTATCTATTTGGCTGGATTGGTGGCCTGGTTTTTCTGTTGATTGAGAAGGAAAATGCTTTTGTCCGATTTCATGCCTGGCAATCAATTGTAGTGTTCGGGGCATTTAGCATTGTACTGATCATATTGAATATCATCCCGATAATCGGGTGGATAATAAGTTCAATCCTCGGGCTGCTTGTATTTGTTCTGTGGATTCTGCTTATGGTCAAAGCCTATCAGGGCGTGCGCTACAAGCTGCCGCGGGCTGGTGATCTGGC
Source organism: Dehalococcoidales bacterium (assembly GCA_028717385.1). NCBI lineage: Bacteria > Bacillati > Chloroflexota > Dehalococcoidia > Dehalococcoidales > Dehalococcoidales bacterium. The sequence goes on from JAQUNW010000003.1 coordinate 79,565, forward strand.
AGAGAAATGGGCAAGCTCGATAAAAATTTAATACTTTAGCAGCGGTATAAAACAAAAAGCGGGGTTTTCGAACCCCGCTTTTTTAATGCCGATTAATTAAAGAATTCCGCCGCCGAGTGCCAGCCTGAAAATACCAATAATTATAGCTGCGCTGCAGAGAATGATAGCGACCACCCCGGCATTTTTACGGGCTAATATGCCAAAAACCAAGCCGATTACTGCCGCCGGAATAATAAACCAGTTAAACCAACCCAGCAAGGGTATGAAAGCCACCGCGCTGAGTATAAGACAAATAACACCAATGATTATGCCGATAATTCCAAGTATTATCATCTCTGTTAACCTGCCACCACTGGATAACCCTGGTTGCGCCAAGCTGCGGTACCACCTGTTAGGTTGTAAACGGATGTATAACCTTGGCTAACGAGGTATTGGGCAGCTTCAACACTTTTAGCGCCTACGGAGCAGTAAACTATTATAATAGACGATTTATCAGAAGGGACCACACTCAAGTTTGCTTCAATATTGGGGTACTGGATAAACAGGTCAGTTCCAGGTATGTTTCCTAACTGCACCACGTCATACTGAAAAACAAACATATCTTCCTCTAGTGCATTATACAGTTCTGCCGGAGTGAGATCCCAGTATGCGCCACCTTCTACTTCTACCTTGGTGCCAGCATCAATTCCACCATTGGAATCCCCGTTGGAGCCACTGCAACCACCTGCCAGCCCTATCACCATGCTGAGAATAATTAACACCGCTATATTTCGTTTCATTTTTTCCTCCTGAGTATTATTATAACCCTAATTCAAAACAGGAAAAACCTGCGCTGTTACCCCAACCGATTAACTACTTTTACTCCGGCGAAAGCACCTAAAGCCATGGATGCTCCAAACAGAAAACCATTGGCGCCGAGTGATGGAATTGCAGAAAAGAAGGCGCCGACACTGCAGCCTGAAGCAAGCCCGGCTCCATAACCCATCATGATGCCACCCAGAATAATTTGAACGTATTGTCGCCAATTTCTTGGGAACACCAATTTGAATTCGCGGCTCAGCAAAAAACCGCAGAGGGCTCCGAGTAACAACCCTCCGTTTAACATCAATCCCCAGGTCAACTGGCCTGGCTGGACACTGACAACTCAGGTGCCTGGCACGGGTATTATTTCTGGCACGGGGAGCCCTGCGAATTTGAAAACGATTTGTGACCAGCGCTGGATTTCGCCAGTTACTCCCCATGGCCTGTCGACCAGAACATAACAAAGGGTATTTAGCACCCCCAGAAGGATTCCCCCTGCCATTGCTGGCCAGCTTGCGGTGATGAGTTGTTTTGCCAGACTTTTCAGCTTGGCAGCGAAATGGGGTTTTACCATGGAGGTTATGCTGGTTGCTGGCTCGGAGTGAACTGTTTTAAACCGCCTGCTTTGTAGAAAAACAACCAGTAAATAAAAAGCAAGAAGAATAAAAATTGTAAAAATAACTGCCACCGGCCAGCCAAAATACTTCGGAAGCCAAATTTGCGGCAAACTGCTAACATCTGACCACCACAATTCTCTGGTAAAAAGAAAAGCGCCCATTCCCAGTAAAACACTAATCAAGGCAATTAAAGCATAGATATAACCGCCGCTAATCCGGTATAGCGAACCCGTTATGCAGCAACCGGCAATAACCATTCCAAATCCAAATAACAGCCCGGCTGGCAACAAGTACCAGCCAAAGGGGGAAACATGCGCTCCGGGTGGAATTGCTCCAGTTGACGGATCGTTAACCCACCCATGCATGATAAAGGCAAAACCTATAGTAGAAACAACCATTCCGGCAATAATAGCTTTAAGCATTTCACCTTCCCGGAACAGATAAAAATTCGAGAATCCGGAAACAAAACAAAAACGGCTCCGACTGAGGGTAAAACCGAACATGAGCCCAAGGATCCAAAAAGCAGCCAGGCGTGGAGCGGACTGGTTAACCAGAATCGCAACCGCTATTGCTGAAACAAGGGCAACAAATCCAGCAATCAACATCAGTGGGTTCTTTACTTTACCGGTCATAGTCAGAGTATTTGAATCCTGATTTCTTTTATTGATTCTAACATAGCAAAACAGCAAAGTACTATAGGCTATACTTAAAAAGGGAGACTGGCTTATAAACCAGCCTCCCAAGGTATTAAAGGTTGAGAACAATTATATCAAACTAAGACCGAGGCTGATTGATACAGCTGCAAAAATTGCACCTATTACCGTCAATATAATTATAGTCGTCAGTTGGCTGGAGGAAAGCACCCTTTTTACTATACTTTTTACCAGGGCTTCTTCGGCTTTTTTCATTGCCTCTTCGGCTTTTCGGACTGCTTCTGCTGCCATCGTTTCAGCTGTTTCGCTAGCTTTAGCGCTGGATTCTGCTGCTTTGCGAGCAGCTTCTTCCGATGCGGATCGCGCGCTAGTGGCAATTTCTCTGGCTCTTTGTGCTGCTTCTTCAGCTTCTTTGGAAGCTTTTAGTGCAGCTTCTTGAGAAGCCTTGATTGCTGCTTCAGCAGCAGCCTTTGCCTCTTCGGCTTTTCGGACTGCTTCTGCTGCCATCGTTTCAGCTGTTTCGCTAGCTTTAGCGCTGGATTCTGCTGCTTTGCGAGCAGCTTCTTCCGATGCGGATCGTGCGCTGATAGCAATTTCACTGGCTCTTTGTGCTGCCTCTTCGGCTTTTCGGACTGCTTCTGCTGCCATCGTTTCAGCCGTTTCGCTGGCTCGAGCACTGGCTTCCGCTGCCTTGCGAGCAGCTTCCTCTGAGGCAGTCCTTGCTGCGACGGCTATCTCCTTGGTTGTCTGTGCCGCTTCCTCAGCTTCTTTTGTAGCCTTCAACGCGGCAGCTTGAGAGGCTTTAATAGCTGCTTCTGCTGCAGCTTTGGCTTCCCGGCCGGAAATTTCAGCCGCCAGGGCAACTTTTTCTGCTTTCAGAGCACTTTCCTGGGCTATTCTTTTTGCCTCTTGCATGCCAGCAGCTGCTTCTGCGCTCATTGTTCTGGCTGCTTCGTCGGCAGCCAGGCGTGCGGCTTCCGCTGCCCCTGTGGCTGTATCAGCCGCCTGCCGAGACATCATGGCAAGATCTTCTGCGCGACTTACCAGTTGGTGTAAGACATCAGCAGAAGCTTCGATAGCTTTATCACCAGCTGCGTCAGCAAGTTCAGATTTCCGGGCGGTTTCCTGGGCGACCTTATAACCTTTAGCGGCAGCTTCTCGTGCATGGTTGCCAGCTTCTTCTAGGCTTACAGCCAAATGCTCGGACACGCCAGTTGCAGCCAGAAAAGCTTCGTCTGCAGCAATTTCAGAAAGATCGGATTTTCGTTTGACATCTTCTGCGGCTTGATAAGCAGCAGAAGCGGCACGTTTGGCCTGTCTGCCGCTGGTTTCCGCATTTCTGGCGCTTTCCATATCCGGATTTTCAACAAGTTTAACGATTGCCTGATTAGCAGATGCTGCTGCATCGTCTGCATTTTTACCAGCGGTTTTAGCATTCTTTATACTGGCAAGCACCGCATCTCTGGCTTCAAGCGCTATATTTTCTGCTCTTGCGGCAGCTTCTTCGGCAGCTCTTTGTGCACGAGCCGCTGCTTCTCTAGCGGCAAGTTCAGCTTCTTCTGCACGCTGCGTTGCTTCTTCTGCGGCGTAACGAGCGCCAATGGCAGTGTCTTCTGCCTTAAGTGCCGCCTCTTCTGCCCGGCGAGCGGCTTCTTCTGCCAGCTGAGCAGCATCTTCTGCAGATGCGCGGGCATTGGCGCTTGCCTCTTCTGCTCGGCGGGTTGCTTCAGCAGCTGCCGCACTGGCTGCGTCTGCGGCGTCTTTAGCTGCTTGTATTGCTGCCTGGGCTTCTGCAGATGTACGTAGTGAGGCCTCGTTGGCATTATTAACGGCATCTGCCAGTGCAGCCCTTAATGCAGCATCTACACTGTCTGCTTTGGTGATTGCATCCCGGGAAGCCTGTGTTGCCTCATGAGATACCTTTCGTGCCGTTTCGGCGGCTTGCTGAGCTGCTTTTACCGCCTTATCTGCTTCTTCGGCAGCAGTTTTAGCGGCAAGGTGCGATATTTTAGTTGCTTCTTCGGCTGCCTGGCGGGCTTTTTCACCAGCTACTTCTGCTTTTTCAGCAGCCTCTATAGCTGCTTGATGAAAGGATTCGACCGCCTGGATTGTGTGTTTTTCTGCTTCTTCAGCTCGTAAAGCTGCTAAGTCTGCTGCTTGTGTGACTTTATCTGCCGTAGATTCTGCTCTTGCAACTGCTTCGGCGGCTGCCCTTGTAGCCATATCGGCTGCACTTTGCCCGGCGATACGCGCTTCATCAGCCCTCTTTCCCGCTTCTCCTGAAGCTGCTGTAGCAGTGCGAGCGGCATCACTAGCCGCGCGGGAGGCTGCTTCTGCTCTTCGTGCAGCTTCTATGGCTGCACGAATGTTTTCCTCCATCTCATCAAGAATTTTTGGCAGGGGTTTGACGAGGATTTTGGGGGTTTCAGCAGCATGTGATTTTCCAACTCTCTCCACCATATAACGTCCCCTTTCGGGCAAATAAAGCTGCCCGATCGCTTTATTCGTGATTCAACTCGATTATACCTGACTATGGGTGCGAAATAAAAGGTTTATATGAAATTCTGGGGGAAGGAGTTAATATTTTTAATTCTATTTAAGAAAGTAAACGGCGGAGTTCCTGCTCGGCACTGATAAAATCCTGTGTAACCCTTGAGCGCGGCCTGGGCATATCAATATCCAGAACAGTTTTTATATTTGTTGGGCGGTTAGTAAGTACTATGACCCGGTCTGCCATGAAGACTGCCTCTTCAGGATCATGTGTTACCCATAAAAGGCTCATTTTCTTCTCCCGCCAGATACGTATAATTTCGGCTTGAAGTTCTTCCCGGGTTGTAACATCCAATCCCGTAAGAGGCTCATCCATAAGGAGAATGCGCGGATTAGTAACCAGGGCACGAGCCAGCGATACCCGCTGGCGCATTCCTCCACTTAGTTGATGTGGATAGCTGAATTTAAAATCAGACAAGTTCACCATTTCCAGTGCCCCGGCAACCAGCTTTTCATCGATGTCCGGTGGCTTTATCCCGACAAGCTCAAATGGTAAAGCTACGTTGTTGATAGCAGTTCGCCATGGCAGTAGCCTGGGTTCCTGGAATACCACGCCGATAGCCTGGAGGTTTGAATCAATAACCCCGGTTTGTGTCCCCTGAAACTCCACTTTGCCGTGGCGGCTAGGCATCAATCCGGCAATAATGCGCAACAGGGTAGTTTTACCGCATCCAGAAGGACCAAGTATGCAAACGACCTCACCACTTTTGACATTGAAGGAGATATCTTCGAGAACCTTTAAGGTTTCAAAGGTGTGCGAGATTTGCTTTACCTCTAATATTATGCTTCCTGGGGTTTCCATTTGCGGATAAACTTCCTGTCTATGTAGTTGAAAATTCCATAGTCGAATATGATAAGGATTATGGCAAAAGCCAATGTCCAACCAAAAACCTGTTCAATTCTGTAACTGCCAAAAGCGATAGAGAGCATATAGCCCATACCTGAGGCGGCGCCGAAGATTTCCCCAAGAATCACCACTTTCCAGGCAACCATTAGCGAACTGCGTGTTGCGGCAAAGATATAAGGATACAGCATCGGCATAATTACTTTACTCAGGATGCGGCTGCGTGATTTGGTATAGACCGAAGCCATTTCGGTTAGATTGGGATCCAGTTCTTTTAAGCCTTCCCAAATATTAATAATAAAGAATGGCGCCACCGCTGAAGCTATAACCAGGATTGGAGTGGTATCGGAAAGGCCGAACCAGAGTACTAATATAAGTGCCCAGCAGATTGTGGGTACTGATTGCAAAAGGGGATAAATAACCGTTTTGACGGCGACTGCCATGAATGACCAATAGCGCGTTGACAAGCCTAATACAGTGCCAAGCACAGAACCAATTGCAGTTCCAGCTACAACCCGGTAAGTGGATACGCCAATATGCTTCCAGGCATTGGGGGAAGTAATAATTGCCCAAAGCGCTTCCAGTGTTTCCCACGGGGTAGGGAAAAGTGCAGAATCGGAAAGCGCTGCTACTGCCCACCAGACGAGCCAAAAAAGCAAGGAAGCGAGAGCAACCAGGCTCAGTTTTTTTACCATTCTACAAATAATTCATCCGGTTGTGAAATTGTGTTGATTATACCCCGATCCTTGACGAAACTAAAAATTGCCATTACCGAATCTTCCAGTTTTCCTTCAATGGAATCAAAAGTAACAGAATAATGCGTAGAGTAGGCATTTACATAAAAATCTGCATCCCCACCAAATTCTTTGACATATATTTGGGCAAGTTCTTCCAGTCGAGCCTCGCCATACTGACGGCTTTCCATCAATAATTCGTATATGTCCTTGACGAGTTCAGCATTTTCTTCTAAATACTCGGTTTGCACTGTCAGGAATGAAGCCGGGTTGTAAGTGCCGTATTGTTTCTCAAAAGCCTGGTCTACGTTAAATAAAATATCAAATTCTCCGCTGGCATATGCCTGGACAGAGGGGTCTCCCAATACCAGCGCTGCTTGAATATCTCCCCTGCGTAAGAATTCCAGCAGTTGGGGCGGGTTGCCATCCACTATGGTGAACTGGCTTTCCTCAATATTGTATTGGTTTTTCATCAGGCCAAAAAATGTACTTGTAGTACCAGTGTTTAAGCCTGGTACACCAATTCGTTTACCAGCCAGGTCCTGCGGGGATTGCAAACCGCTGCCTTTTTTAACATACACAACTGCCACTCCGTTAGTAGTGTCTGCGCCGGTATGGGCAAGGTATACACCAAGAGCCTTAAGTTTGTATAAACTTTTTTCTCCAGCTATAGCAAAAGTGGCGGAACTCATAGCGCCGATTGGATAGTTGCCTGCCATCATCTGGTCATCAAACGCGAGCGACTGGTCAATAACAACATTTACATCATCCGAAGCTAGTGCACCGCTAACAATTCCATAAGTGCAAAGCCAGCTTCCAAAATAGGGCGCCATTACGATTTTTACGGTTGGCTTCTCGCTGTTACGGGAGCAACCTGCGAACCCAATGGCTAATACCACTACAATAGCCACCAAAAGGACCCTTTTAATACATGTAATTGTTTTCATTTATTTAAACCTCCTCAGTATAATTAAACGCCTGTCAGACCATTAAAAAGAAAGGTAAGGCTCAGGGTCAGTGGGCTGAACATCAATCCATAAAAACCATATCGGCAGCTGAAAGCAAGTCCTTGGGGATTGCGCCAATTACCCAGAGCCACATTGAATGCAGAACGCAGAATAAAATAGATGGGAATTAAATTTAACAGAGCAAATAGTGACTTTGATAGAACGAAGGACGGGATAAATAGCAAAATAGCTGCCGTCATCAGAAGTACATACAAGTAACTCATTCTTCCTTTGCCAAATATCACTACCAGAGTGCGCTTGCCAGCGTTTTTATCTGCTTCGTAATCTGGAAATTCGCGAAGTAATTTAATTGCTGGAACGGCGAACAATTGAGTTGATGCTACTGCAACCGGGAACCAGCTAAGCCCCGCCTGGGTGTAATAAATCGTAAAAACCAGCAAAAAATAGGCTAGCGCCATGAAGACTTCACCCAATCCGCGGTAGGCTGCCTTAATTGGTGGGGCGGTATAAAACCACCCAATAAGAATCCCTATCGCTCCCAATGGTATAGTCCATACTCCAGTTCCAAAACCGAACTGAAGAATAATGCCCACCGGCATTGCCAGGAGGAAAAAGACTATTGATGAAATCAAGGCGTGCTTGCGCTTGATTAATCCCTTAACCAGCACCCTGGTGCCGCCAGTACTGGTGACACTCTGGTTTTGCCCACCAAGGCGTGCGGCATTATTCTTATCGGTTTCATAATCGAAGTATTCATTAGAAATAAACGAGCCGTCGGCTATGAAAAACACCGAAAGAAGGGTAAGAGCAAACACCGCCCAATAGAAACTGCCAGTTGCGTACCAAGCCAGAACACCGCCGAGAATAATGCGGAACACAGGTGCTATATGTTTGGGAAGTTCCTGAATTTCTATCCATGCACGAAAAGTGCTAATTGAACTGTTATTGGAAATCTTTTGTCTCATCACACGTGTAGCCGGGAGGTAAAGACCTGCACGGACAAGTAAATGTTAACAGATTGTTATTATTCTTGTCATGAGTCCCGGGGGCCTAACCAAAACAGGATGTTAAATAGCTTGAAAAGAAGGTACAATAGAGCTTCGAAATCCAGATGTCAGGCATGTTAAAAATGCTCACTAAAACGACCGAACAGGAACTAGGAGAAAGCAAACGACTGGAAAAGGTATTGATTCTCCAGCGTTGGCTTTACGTGCCGGCAGTGCTCCTTGCCGGTTGGCTCTATTCCTGGCCAAGTCTTGCAGGAATTATCGCAATTGTTGTTGGGCTGGTTATTGTGAATATAGCTGGTTTCTATGCCAATAAAGCTACTACCGGCATGGCAGCTCAGAGGTTGCTTGGTTTCTTTATGCTGAGCGCAGATTTCTGTGCCGGGTGGGCGCTGATATTTATACTTGAACCAGATAAAAACTTACTTTTTTACATAGTGTTTTCCTTGATTATTGCAGAAGCCGCTATTCGCTTCGAACTGCGGGGAGCGCTGGTTATGGATTTGTTGTTTAGCCTGGGGATGCTCTTTGGGATTTATCTTCCGTTATCGTCTCAACCTGGTTCGTTTCCGATGGCCAATTATCTACTTCTACTGGGCGTCATGAGTTTTGCCAGTCTTATGGTTGGAATGGTTGCCCGTGAATGGAGGAAACAGCGCCGATACGCTGTACAGTTAGCTGCAGAACGCACTCTGCTGCTTGAGAGAAGGCGAATATCATCTGAACTGCACGACAGCATATTAAAAAGCCTCCAGGGGCTTTCACTGGAAGCTTATTCGATGGCTCAAGATCACTCGGAAGAAGGTAATGGGTTTTCTGAAAAAGCGAACTACATACAGGAAGTGTGTCAGCTTCTCAGTCGCCAGATAAGAAGCGTAATAATGGAACTGCGGATAGAAGACATCATGCAGGAGAAAAACCTTTCAGCTTATATCAACGACCTGCTGGATGCCTGGACAGTGCGAACCCATATTGAAGTCGAAAGAGATATACCAGATTTTTTTCCTTCAATTGATCCCACGTTGACCCATAATTTACATAATATTATTTCTGAAGCATTGCTTAACATTGAACGTCATTCCGGTGCATCGAAAGTATGGATAAAACTTGCCATTGAAAACGGTGAGATGCTATTAGAACTGGAAGATAATGGCCATGGTTTTTACAGCGAGCCTGAAAACGTATATTCATACCTAAAGAGAGGCAGTCTAGGCCTGGTATCAATCAAGGAGCGGGTTGAACTTGCTGGAGGCAGCTTTATAATTCAAAACTCGCCAAATGGGGTAAAACTTTACATAAAACAGCCTCTGAGAAAAATGTGAATTAAAGATGATTAGCATAGTAATTGTTGATGACAACTTTGTTGCCAGAAGAGGATTGCGCAGTGTGCTGGAAAGTGATACAGGCATCTTTATTGCTGGTGAAGCCTCAAATGGCCAAGAAGCAATAAACCTGTGCAATTCTGTTGATCCCGAGCTTGTACTCATGGATATTCGCATGCCGGATATGGATGGCATAAGTGCAACGCAAGCTATTTTAAATAAGAAACCCGAAACTAAAATCTTGATGCTAACAGTAATAGATGATCCCTGTATTCTTGCTAATGCTATTAATGCAGGAGCTGCGGGATATTTAATCTACGGTCATTTTAGCCCTCAGGAGCTGATAAAAGCAGTAAAAACTGCAGTTGCCGGTAAAGCAATATCCCTGCCGCCAGTGGATGATTTATTCGGGGCAGCGCAGGGCGCGTCTTCACCGGATATTGATATTTGGCAAAGGTTGACACAGCGGGAAAAAGAGGTATTGAACCTTATTGGCACCGGATGTGAAAACAGAGAGATTGCACGGGTTTTAAACATTGAGGAAAAAACTGTAAAAAACCACATCAACAGTATTTACTCAAAGCTCGGTGTGAATACCAGGCAGGAGGCAGTCCTGTGTGTTCTGCGCTCCAGGTTTAAAAATGGAAAAGCCCGTTCAGCAGGAATGTCAGGGTAAGAGTTACCGGTAATAACAATAAGCCTTGAAAGCCATACTTGCAGGACAAAGCCAATTGTTCTGGTATGTGCCATAAACCCTTAGCCATAGGCAATGCACTGGCTACCAGATATACAGCCGGTATAATATTAAGAAGGACAAAGAAAGATTGGGTTACACATATTGCCGGAATAAACGAGATGATTGAAGCAGCGATAATAACAACATAAAGCTTTGAAGCTCTGGATTTCCCAATCATAACCACCAGTGTCTTTTTGCCAGCAGCCTCATCTGCTCGTGCATCCGGAATGTTACGCAGCAATTTTAGTGCAGGGACAGTCAGAATACGCGGCAGGCACATCAGCAGTGGAAACCAGGCTGCACCAGCTTGAATATAATAGGCGGTAAAAACCAAGGCTGCGTATCCCAGCATCATAAACAATTCGCCCGCGCCGCGGTAGGATGCTTTTATGGGAGGATTGGAATAACCATACGTAAAAAATAATCCCAATATGCCCAGAGGAATAGTCCAGACGCCTGTTTTAAATCCGAATTGAATCAGTAAACCCAGTGGAATGCATAAAGCAAAAAAGACCATTCCTGCAATATAAACATGCCGGCGTTTTAGCCGCCCCTCTACTAACACTCTGGTACCGCCGGTAGTCTCCATGCCCATTCGGCGGCTGCTGCCGCCTATTCGCTCACGGTTGAGGCTATCACTTTCATAGTCTTGATATTCATTAGTCAGGTAAATACCATTCGCCATGAAGAATACAGCCAGCAATCCAGCAATAAACACTCCCCAGTGGAACTGATCGGCGTTATACCAAGCTAGCACTGAGCCTAGTATAAAAGAAAAGACATCATTGGAATGACGGGGGAACTTTTGAATCTCTACCCAGGCTTTCAGCTTGTCTTTTAGCATCAAATGCACTCGCGATTTTTAGTTATTTTTTCCCAAAGAGTACTTTCTTTACGGCGTTCCAATAGCGTAGCCGTACTAGCCCAACCGGGATTTCAAGTTCAAGCCTTTCGGCTGCTTTAAAGCCATTGATTTCATCCATCTCCGGTTTAAGCATGGCAATTGCCTCAGTATCTCCGGATTCGACCAGTTTGTCCAACTTCTCTTCCAGTTTGATAGCCCTTTTTATTCGTTCAGACTGTTCGTCAGCCATTTTCTGGGGTAATTGCCCGTAACGAGCTTTCAGCTGAGCTAGGCGTGAAATCGCTTCGTAGGTGACTTCAGTAATTTCTTTTTGGGAAAGCCATTGGGTTTCATAGTTCAATTGATACTTCCAGCTTGGCAAGGTAAGTGCCTGGCGGTGCTCTTCAAATGTTTTATACAGAAGGCGAAATCCGTAACACTCTGGATTTTCAAAAGCTGGGCATCCTGGGGCCATAAAAGGCGCCTGGTGCCCCATAAATAAAAACAACCGTTTATCTGCATTGAACTTCTTTAAAAGCTCTTCGCAGTAATCAACAGAATCCAGAACAGACTGTTTGTCCTGCTTGTGAAGACCTATCATGAAGAATATTTCTACTCGACTGGCGCCGTTGTCGAGCGCTGCTTTTATCATATCTTCCATAGCCTGGTTGCTAAATTCTCGTCCCAGAGATACCTTGCGCACTTCTGGATCATGAGATTCGGGAGACATATCGAGGGAAAATCCCGGAGCAGCTTCTGCCATCTCTTTTATGAACTCCGGTGGCATGGGATTAAAAGCCTCAAACATAAGAGTGTTTTTAACCCTGTCTTTTTTTATCAGTTCCAATATTTTGCGCGCTCGCGCGTTGCCTCCTTCACGGATATCTCCAACGATTAATATTGGCCCACGTGTAATCTGGCTGATATTATGGATATCGTTAGAGATATCTTCAGCTGTTCTTCGAGCCGGTTCTGTACGGTTGGCAAATCCAGCCATACCGGTTTTTGAACCGCTGCAGAAAATACATTCATATTTACAGCCGCGTGAGGTAAATACAGCTGTAACCGGGTACTTGAGCCACCCTTTAAAAGGTACTACGCTCGCCAGATCCCGATAGCGCAACACCTGGCGCACCATAAGGCCGTAATGGTTGCCCATAACATTTGATATGTCTCTTGGTACGTAACTGAAGGGGTTTTCATGCACTTCCCCTTTATCATCTTTCCATACCAGATTGGGTACACTGGCAAAGTCTCCGGTTTTAAGTGCGGCCATAAAAAGGCGCATTGGCTCTTCAGTAGAGTCACCACGCATCACGAAGTCGACTTCCGGGTAGCGAATTACATCTTTATAAAAACGAGTAGCTGAATATCCACCGATGATAATCTTTGATCCCGGATGATGTTTTTTTACAATACGGGCAATCTCTATCGATCCATGGGCATGTACCATCCAATGCAGATCTATGCCAAAAAGAGGGGCGTTCAATTTGGCGATGAATTTTTCTGCGTCGAATTTTGCGTTACGCAACATTCTCCATGCGATATTTACAATACGAGTTCTGTATCCGGCTTTTTCCAAGTGTTCCGCAATAGTAGAAAGCCCTACCGGGTACATTTCAAAAGTAGGGGTTGCCAGAACCAGGTCGCTGACCGGGCCATAGAGTTGGGGAATTTTACGAAAATCATACACATGCGGGGCATGCAACAAGATAAAATCGGTTTTTGGCATTACAATATTTTCTTTAACTCCTGATAATAAAACACCGGCTATATTTTCATCACCAGCCGGGAATATGACTGAAAAGCAGCTTACCAATAATGAATAAGCACTTAGGAATTATAGCTTTTGGCTAAGGCATATGGCAATTAAATATATAGACCAGCATGAGTGAGTCTGTGAATCCAGTTTAAGGCAGAGTATTTGTTCCGCACCCTTCTATGCACAGATTTCAAGAATCGTGTATATTGTTAATTGGCTAGGAGCAAAACCCGGGTGTTATCTTTATTTCTGGAGCACCGGTAATAATATATAAATGAAATCTTTGTTTAACCAGCGCGCTGATATTGTTCTCCTGCACCCCCCACATCTATATGATTTCAGGAAGATACCACAGCTTTATGGGCCAGTCAGCGATCTGGTTCCCTCGACACCGGTATTTGAGATGTATCCAGTTGGCTTTACCAGTATCGCCGAGTGCCTGGAGAAAGCTGGATACCAAACGCGAATTGTTAACCTGGCATGGCGTATGTTAAAAGATTCTCGTTTTGATGTTGAAAAATTTCTCTCTAAAATACAAGCTCCTGTATTTGGTATAGATATTCACTGGATGGTGCACGCTCATGGCGCTATCGAAATTGCCCGGCTGGTTAAAAAAATCCATCCAGAAACCAGGGTGATTGTAGGTGGTTTTTCTGCCTCTCGCTTCCATAAGGAAATAATCCAGTATTCAGAAATCGACTTTGTAATGCGTGGTGACTCTACTGAAGAGCCAATGCGCCTTTTTATGGCTGCACTTAAAACCGGAGACTTTGCCAGTGTACCCAATCTGGTATGGAAAGATGATAAAGGCGTAGCCCGTGAAAATGTTGTGAGCTATATCCCTGATGATATTTCAAACGTCATGGGCAACCATTACGGCCTTATGGTGCGCCAGGTGTTGCGCTATCGGGATCTGGCTAGCGTAGTACCTTTTAAAGGGTGGCTTAAACATCCAATAACAGCTGTGTTCACCTGCAGAGGGTGTACTCGTAATTGTCTTTTCTGTGGAGGCTCTGCCCGTGCGATGCAGGTGGTGGTCAACCGCAAAAAGACAGTTTTCCGTACTCCGGAGGATATTTTTAAAGATATTCAGAACATATCCAGAATTTCTCGCGGGACTATTTCGATACTGGGAGATATCCGCCAAGCCAGTCAAGGAAAAGCCGACAGGTTATTGGAATTGTTGGAAAAAAGACCGGTAAAAAACACATTGATGTTTGAGATATATGAACCTGTACCAGAAGACATGATGCAGCGTATTGCCATCGCTGCTCCAGGTTTTAATCTGGACATGTCGCCACATTCCCATGACGAGGCAGTAAGAAAAGCTTTAAATATCGATTATGCCAATCAGGGGATGGAAGAGACAATCGAAAGCGCTTTGCGTTTGGGGGCAGGCAAAGTCGAGATATTTTTTATGATAGGGCTTCCATTACAGGATAGTGATTCTGTGATGGAAACAATAGATTACTGTCGGTATCTTCTGGAAAAGTTCAAAGGTGATAAACGCTTATCCCTCTATATAGGACCGTTGGGGCCTTTTCTTGACCCCGGTTCCGAAGCTTTTGAAAATCCGGACAAACATGGATACCGCCTTTTGTTTAAGACCTTTGAGGAACATCGCCAGGCATTAACACGCCCTACCTGGAAGCACACTCTGAATTACGAAACCAACTGGCTTTCCCGTCAGCAAATTATGGATGTAACATATCAGGCAATTGCTAAACTCACTCAACTAAAGGTGGAATATGGCCAAATACCGTCTGGTTCGGCTCAAGCGCAAATTGAGCGCCTAAATGCAGCGTTAGCTATTGAACGCGAGATAGACGACATGGTTGATAGCGGCAAAGGCCATGAAATAGTTAGACTGAAGCCGGAAATCGACAGGGTTAACAACTTTTCCTCGATAGAACATCAGCAAATACAAGGAGAATCTAAACTAATAGGATTACGTTATTTCAGTTCTCTTTGGCAAGTTATACGGGGAAGATAACCAGACAAATACAGCAGGGAATGAACATAACGTAACTGTTGGCAGTCAGCGAAATGGGACATTTTACATAACTATTGAGGAACCGTTGAGAAAAATCGGGGTGGACGGATTCGAACCGTCGACCACCTGAACCCCATTCAGGTGCGCTACCAGGCTGCGCTACACCCCGAGATGACAAAATATACTAGCATAATCAGGCTGATAACGGCAATACAGGCTTTTCCTTATTCATACTCGTTCGCTCCATCATTGTATTTTATGATAAGATGTTCTCCATGGCTGCATTAAAAGTTCTAACCGCACCCGATCCGATTTTAAAAAACAAATCGGTCAGAATACCCGAGATCGACCGTTCTATTAAGCGGCTGATCGGGGATATGATAGAAACAATGCAAATAGAAGGCGGAGTTGGCCTTGCTGCGCCTCAGATTGGTAAAAATATACGCCTTATCGTCTTGCAGATGCCTGATGAAGAACCTTTTGCCATAATCAATCCGGAAATAACCAAACGGGAAGGGGAAAGGGAAATCATGGAAGCATGCTTGAGTATCCCGGGTTATGAGGGTCTTGTAAAGCGTTCAATAATGGTTACTGCCAAGGGGCTGAACGAGAATGGCAAACAATTAAGGATCAAAGCTTCCGGGTTATTGGCTCAGGCTCTTGAACATGAAATTAATCATCTTGATGGTATTTTATATCCTGACCTCATTGAAGATAAAGATAAACTTTTTGAAACAGATTACACTTGCGAGCAAATCACTACAAGGGGCGAAATTGAAACTCAATAATCCGAAGCCGCTACTATTTCAATCGGATTTTGATGGCACCATCACAGTTGAGGATATCAGCTTCTTGATACTAGACGAATTCGCCAAGGGTGACTGGAGAAGTATCCTTGAAGATTACAAAAGCTCTCGCATCACTGTAGGAGAGTTCAACAAAAGGGCATTCGCGCTGGTCAATGAACAACAAACCATTCTTGAAGACTATGTAATTAACAACTACCAGCTAAGGCCTGGATTCAAAGAACTTGTAGAGTTTTGTGCCTATCATAGCATTCGCTTTGTTATTATAAGCAACGGCTTGGATTTCTATATTCGCGCAATTTTAAAACACATGCAAATGGAAAATGTTCAAGTCTATTCAGCCAAAACCGTGTTTGGTAATCGTCATCTGGAAACGGAGTATTTCAGTCCTGATGGAAATCCGATTGATGACGGCTTTAAGGAATCTTATTCACGCTTTTTTATCGCTAGTGGTTACGATATCATCTATGCTGGTAACGGGGCCTCAGATGCTCCTGCGGCACGCTTGGCACGGCACGCGTTTGCTACTGACAGTCTGAAAGTAAAAATGAAAGAACTGGGTAAAGACTTTTACCCGTTCCAAAATTTGTATGAAATTGCTACCAGATTAAAAGGTTTGATTATTAGCTAAACTCTGGGGCCGAAAATTTTACTTCCAATACGCACAATATTTGCCCCTTCTTCAATTGCCACTCGATAAGAATCCGTCATTCCCATAGAGAGATACAGCATTTGTACTCGTGGTAAATTTAAAGCAGCGATCTGATTAAACATTTGTCGTACAATACGAAAATAGGGGCGATAATCTTCAGGGTTTGTCAATAGAGGCCCCATCGTCATTAATCCCTGTACCCTGATGCTATCGAACGTAGAAAGCTGTTTTATAAACTTCTCAATTATTTCCGGCATAATGCCAGATTTCTTTGTTTCTTTCCCGCTATTCACTTCGACTAAAACCGACATAATTTTACCTATAGAAACGCACTCTTTGTTGATAAGTGAGGCTAAATCGAGGCTGTCGACAGTTTCTATCATGTCAAACATTGCTACAATGCGCCCGATTTTGTTCCGCTGAAGGCGCCCAATATAATGCCATGAGGCTTTGTTGCCAATGATCTGAAAAGCTCTTTCCGCATCTTTAAGGTAATTCTCGCCGATAATGGTTGCACCTGCATTCACGCATTCGCTGACCTCTGCCGGAGTGCGATTTTTGGCCGCTACTACCAATTGCGTTTCCGGGCTAAGCTCCTGGAGTAGTTCTCTTGTCTTGTTTTCAATACTCAAATTCTGATAACCGCCTTTAATCGGAAGTATTGTCGATCATTTTCTGCTTGCTAATATGTTTGGTAAGTAACTTCTCCAACTGTCCATTTCTAATGATAGCAGTCAATTGTTCCTGACTAATTAATTTAGCAGCCAGCTGGCTTTTAATTTCATCTGCAACCTCAAAAACTTCACGACAATACGGGCACGACATAAATTGTTTTTTAGAATATTCGAAAGTTGGAACTAAGTACAGGGTAAATTTTTTCCGCTCTTGCTCAACAGTGAATAATCCGCGCATTCTGCATTCTGGGCAGGTAGTTGCAATATACCCCAGTCGATCTTTGTAACCTTTGCTTCCGATAAGGAAGAAAAACATTTCAAACAATCGAATTATCCTGCATGTTCGTTGATCATATTTTTTACTTCGTTGATTGGTATTGCCAGGCCTATACCTTCAATGTTTACATCTACATACTTGGCAACATTCACCCCAACCAATTCGCCGGCAAAGTTTAATAATGCTCCACCGCTATTACCCGGATTAATAGCGGTATCGGTTTGTAGATAGTTGTAACCATCAATTTTTCTCATTGCGGATACAATACCTCGTGTTACGGAAGCCCTGCCCGGAATAATATCACCCAGCGGATAGGGGTATCCAATGGCTAGTACATCTGAGCCTACTAAAATCGTATCTGAGTCTCCAAGTGGTGCAAAGGGGAAGTCTGTTCGATCCGAAACCAGTTTCAGAATAGCTATGTCCCTGTCAGCATGGTATTTTAACAGTTCGAGAGATATCGTTTCTCCAGTATTGAGTATTGCGTTTAAGTTCTTCATGCCTTCGACAACATGATAATTGGTGATGACATGCCCGGAAGAAGATACAATGATGCCAGAACCGGATACCTGGTAACTCAGATAGCTGGCTTCAATGTAAACAACAAAAGGTTCGGCAGCTTCGATAATCTGGGCAGCACTGAAGTAATCCGGATTTATTTCTACCAGTTTTTGGTTGATTTCTAAGATTCCGTCACTTAGTTCTCCCAATTGGTCTCTGAATTGGGAGATATCCCCACGAATAGATTGCAATTCCTCCAAGCCGGATTCTAATTGGCTTAAGTTGGCTTCAATCGTATTCAGCTGGTTATTTAACCCAGACGTATGTGAAAGGCTTTCATCAAGCTGTTGCTGGATTTCCGCACCATTTTCTTCCAATGTGGAAATCCGTTGTAGTGCCTTGTCCAGAGTATGGCCTTGTTCGATGTAAAAAAACAGGCTTATACCGGAAAGAGCTATTACCAACACAAACAGCGTCCAAACTAGATTCCATTTCTTCATCACCAACAACCTCCGGCGTGAAATCCTACGAATCCATCTATTGATTATATCACCTGGAGACATGGGGGAATTTTAAACTTGTAGGGCTTTTGATGCTATAATACCACCGAGCGGGGGAGTGCTGGAACTGGCAGACAGGCATGACTTAGGATCATGTGCCGCAAGGCGTGAGGGTTCAAGTCCCTCCTTCCCCATTGTTTAAAATGGTTGCTTTTCACTTTGGATAAAACCAAAAAGCACAGGCAATCTTCTTGCTAATCCTTGATTAAAATGCAGTCCAGAGGAAGATCTCCGGTTCCGGCAACTTTCTTAACTACCATGATAAAAGCGTCTGCAGCTTCATTAACGCTAACGGTTTCATGGCCCCTCATGCGAACAAAGCGTTGCAGGCTTCTGGACGCAGACTTGTCACCTGTAACCTCAACTAGCGCGCCAATAGGGACTCCTTCGAGTGCATCCTTTAGCATCATGTTTGGTGTGGGTGGCTGTTGTCCGCGCACATCCAGCTTTTTTTCGATTTCTTCTGACATAGTAATTTTATTATTCTTTAATCTAGAACAACCGGCTATTGGTGTCAACATATATGGTGATTGTAATAAGTAATATTTATATTGAAACATCGGAACATTTATGATAATATTTTCAGGAAAGATTATTAATGTGGCTAAGAGTTTTACGATGACGTTAATAGACATTTTTACTCGGAATGTAATAAGTAGAAAACACCTGAGTTGTTGTTGGTAATCAGTTCTGTGTTAAATAAAACCCGGGATTAAGGAGGTTTTAACGACTATCGATGGACAATAATGGAAGTAATATGACTGATGGTGGTGGTCTGATAATATTTGAAGACGTCAGCCAGGCTATTCAAGCCGAAAAGGTACTCAGAACAGGCGGATACGCAGTAAAACTTATTGCTCCACCGCCCAAATATCGGATGGGCTGCGATCTGGCAGTTGTAATCAACCTGGTAGAAAAGACTGGTATCGAAAGATTACTTAAAGAAAAAGATGTACATTTCTACCAAATCATTCCAAATCATGGCGGAACAGCTGAGTTGCTGTCAGTGGTAAAAACCACCGATTACGGCAAATGGACCATGATAAAAGCCGGGAATATGAAACTGGCTTTTGAGAAAGAAACTGGTTTGATAGTTAATACTTCCGGCGGGGGATGCCCTGATATTCCCTACCTTCATGCAGAAATGGTTGGGAAAAAGCTAACCCAAGCCCCCAAACCTTCTGAATTGGGTTATACTCTTTGCGCTTTAATGCTGGACCGGGCTTATGAAGAAGCTCTAACAATGTGGAACGGAGGTAATTAGGCAATGCTGGTAATTGGGGGAACTATACCAAAACAGGGCATGCCTTTAATAGCAGGTTATGTGAGGAGGGAAGGAGATATGCTTGTAGCAGATAGCCAGCCTTTCTCACGCATTCAGGGTACCGGCGCTATGATAAGTGCTGCATTGACTGCAACGGAATATATGGGGATTGAACCTCCATATGTTGTAGTCGCCGGAGACATTGGTAAAGGTGATGGTACCCGGTTAATGTATCGATATCTCATCGAAAATATCTCTGCTCTTAAGCCTGCATTTGTAACCCTGCATTACTGTCAGCCTTTTATGAATCTGTTGACCCAATTCGTAAAAGAGGTCGAAAAAATGGCAAAGCCTCCGTTTTTGATAGCGGATGCCGGTGCAATGTATGCAGCAAAAGCGGCTGGCCAGGCAGAGAAGTTCGGGATATTTACTCCGGATCCATCCGAAATTGCTTTTTTAGCAGATCCGAACGCTACTCATCCTGCTTATATTGCCAATCATCTTTTTGATTCGGAAATCGAAGATGTGCCTCAACTGATCAAAGCTGCGTATTCACATAAAAGCGCAGCGAGGGTAATGGTGGTAAAAGGCGCCAGGGATTATATAGCCAAAAATGGAGAGATTCTGGCAACTATTGAAGATCCGAATGTCCCCGTACTCGAAGCGATTGGCGGCACTGGCGATACCATAACCGGGTTGGTAAGTGCTTTTACCTACGCTGGAGTTGAGCCGGTAGAGGCTGGCATACTGGCAGCCAAATGCAACCGTATGGGCGGTAAAATGGCAAACCCGACTCCTGCAACAAAAGTATCGCAGATAATTGATACATTTCCGTTAGTTTTTAAGCAATACCTTTGTGAATGGAGTGGCACATGTGTTACTTCCCAAGGAAATGATAAACGCGGAAATTTTTAATCACCGGGATAGAAATTCAGCATAAATGATCAAAGGAGGATAAAACGAGGTTGCGATGAAACAAATAGACTGTCGCGGTTTGTCCTGCCCTCAGCCTGTACTGTTAACTAAAAAGGCGCTGGAGGAATCTGGAAACGAACCGTTAAAAATACTGTTGGATAGCACAAATGCTCTTCAAAACGTTAAGAGGTTTGCGTCTAGCCAGAATCACCAGATGGATTTAACAGAAAAAGATGGTGTCTTCGAACTAATTATTAAACCCGGACGAGAAAACGAAACGCGCAGCGACAAGACGGGGTCGTATGTAGTCTTGATTACATCGGAGGTTTTGGGTGGAGGTGACGAAAACCTTGGTACAATACTTATAAAATCATTTTTAAATACTTTGTGGCAGAATAACAACCTGCCGACCAAAATACTATTTCTAAACAGCGGCGTAAAGCTGGCTTGCGAAGGATCGAATGTTCTGGACACGCTTAATCTTCTCAAAGAAGCTGGAGTCAGTATCGTGTCTTGCGGGACTTGCCTGGCGTATTATGAATTAACCGATAAGTTGAACATAGGTTATACCGGCAACATGTATGAAATTGTGGAATCGTTGCTTGAGGCAACCAAGGTAATCAAGATTTAATACTGAATTCCTGCATTTAATATGTATTTTCGTCAAGGCTTGCTCTTATAAAAGAGAGCAAGCTTTTTTGTCGATGAATATTTATAGAATACTAGTCATAGCCATAAAAATACGTAATTATCAATATATTATAAAAGGATATAATAGTTTATGCTAATACCTTGACACTAAAGTGTATCAGTAATAAACTAGGCATAAAATATTCCGGAGGCTGTAATGACAGAACAAGGCGATAAAGCGCTAATAGTCTTTGACTATATCTATCATGCCATGCGCGCAAAGCATGTCCTGGATAAAGCCGGTTTTAAAATAAAGGAGGTCGCGCCGCCGGTTGAATACCGTACAGGCTGCGATTTGGCAATTGAAGTTGAAACTCCCGACGTGGATGCTGCGGAAGCTACACTTGAAGAAAATAAAGTAATTATTCTGGACATATTATTTATGCCGAGAGGAACCAATTTGGTACCCGTATTCCTGGCTAAGTTGATCAAAACCTGGGATTACGGAGACTACATGATGGTTCGGTGTGGCAATATGAAAATCACCTATCGTAAAGAAGATGGCGTAATTGTAAACCTCTCAGGTGGTGGCTGACCGGATATCCCATGGCTCGGTCTGAGCCTTATCGGCACAGTAATCGGAGAAGGTCCCAAGCCCAGGGAAATTGGTAAAACCATATGTGCTTATACTTTGGAGCATGCTTATACAAACGCAGAGAAGCTTTTTAAAAAGCAACAAGAAAAGAAAAAGAAGGGGAAGAAGTAAAATGCTGGTAATTGCAGGAACTATACCAATTGACGGAATGCCCCTTACCCAAGGAAGCTGTATCTATCAGAAAGACAAGCTCGCTATAGGTGATTACGTGCTGGAAGGGAAATACGTTACTTTGGGCACTGCCGCCATGGCATCTGCCGCTTCGGTAGCCTGCCAGACCTTGGGGATAGATCCCCCCTACCTGATTACTTACGGGGATACCGGAATGGGTGATGGGACTATCAAAATTCTGGATTACCTCAGCCAGGAACTTGTGAATCTGAAGGCTGATGTTCTTACTCTTCATTATCTCCTCCCAACCAAAGAGCCATTCGAAAAATTGATAAATTCCATGGACAGCCTCGAAAAAAGGCCATTCTTCATAGCTGATGCCGGCGCACTTCTCAATGCCAAAGCCCTCGGGTTGTCAAAGAAATTTGATCTTTTTACGCCGGATCCGGGAGAACTCAGCTTTATTGCTGATGCAGAAGCCCCGCATCCTGCTTATGTGCAACATTTTATTTTTGAAGTAGACGACAAGGAAATTCCCCGTTTAAGTGGAGAGGCATATCAACATGGTGATGCGCCGAAATACTTGCTTATCAAGGCAGCAGTTGACCATATCGTGGTAGAAGGAAAGGTAGTAGGGCAAGTTAAAGAACCTCTTATTCCCTCGCTAGAGGCGATAGGTGGTACAGGAGATACTATTACGGGAGTAGTATCTGCTCTTATTTCTAGCGGCATGGATGTCACGGAAGCGTGTTTGAAGGCAGCTCAAATCAACCGCTTTATGGGAGCGCTGGCACAACCGACTCCGGCTACTCCAATATCTGAGCTGATACCACACATAGCTGAAGCTGTTAAAAAGGTAATATAAACGAGTCCAGAAAGGAGGTTGTGGAATGGAAATCAAATTAGGTAAAATCAATATAACGCTGAAAAAGCCTTCTTTGAAACTGGTGCCAAACATGGCATTGCTTACTGGCATAGCCATGGGAGTACTGGCTGCTATTGCTCAAGGGTTTTTCAACGTGCAACCACCGGTGGGTGATGGCGTATGCGCTGTATCTCATCCAGCAAATCTGATTAACTGGTTGTCCAATACTATCTTCGGTACTGAATTTACTATACATGGAATATTTGTTGGCGTGCCAGTTCTCACCTCAGTTGGCTTTATTCTGGGTTCAACCGCTGCTTCTTTGAAAAATAAGGAATTCAAGTTTCGTAAAGGTCCGGTAAGGGATAGCATATTTGCATTTATGCTTGGTTTTATCATTATCAATTTTGGCCTTCTTTGGGGTTCATGCCCTATTCGCACTTCCATTCTGGCCTCTTACGGAATGATATGGTCTATGCTTGTATTGTTTGCGATTGTACTCGGTGTTATCGCCTCTTGTGAATATATAAAGTGGAAAGTGAGGCGAATGTAAAATGTTTTTAATTGCACTTGCTGTATTTCTCGTTCTTGCTTTTTCTATTTCCTGGGCGCTTGCCACTTATGTGCCGATAAACATAGGGGTGGTAACCCTTATCGTTGGTTTGGTTTTAGGTTATATGGGGCAACGTTCGCGCTTTTGTACGATAAGCGGACTCAGAGATTTTTATCTTGTTAAAGATTCATATCGACTCAAGGGCTTGATCGGGATAATTATTGGCGGTATCATCGGTTTTAACCTGGTGAAGCTTATCAGCGGCAAGCTGGATTTCCCCGGAGTACCTGAATTTCCCATGCTTAGCCAAGGCTTGGCAGTTGAACCCATTGTTCTACTTCCGCTGAGCATAATAGGGGCTTTTGGCATGGCGTTTTTTTCAGTTATGGCCGAGGGGTGTCCTTTCCGCCAGCATGTGATGGCAGGGGAAGGTTATCTATCGGGAATTCTTTATTTATTTGGTCTCTTGTTGGGTGTACTCTTTTTTGATATCGTAATCACCCCATTCCTGCAGGTGTTTACGATCGCTTTTTAATGCGATTCACCAAAAATTTGCGTGGTAAGGCAGGCTGTCAATAGCAGCCTGCCTTTACTTATATGGGCATACCAATACTTTGCGTGTAAAAATTTACCTTATAAACCTATGCAAAAGTTCAGATACATATTGGACTCCCGGGGAGGTGATATCCGGGAGTCTTTTTAATGAAACAGATATATGTGGAAAGTTATTACCCGAGAGGCTATAGTCGTTGGATGCAAAAGATCAACG